>PXYR01000023.1 GCA_003023665.1 Bacteroidota bacterium | reverse complement strand
TGGTACTGGGTCTTCCGGGAGAGTAGGTCGCCGCCATTTTTCCAAGCCCAATCTATTACTAGATTGGGCTTTTTTTATGCCCGAAATCCTAGGTACATTCGTTATTGGACCATTATTGATTAAGTTTACGCCCGTATGAGGAAAATCCTAATTACATGTTGTGTATTTCTATCTATTGGCTTAATCGGTCAGATAGATACTACGTTGACTGAAACATTAACAGATACAAGTGATAGGGAATTGTCTATTCAATTAGATTCAACGTATGCTGATTCGACGCTTAATACATTCCATGATGCGTTGTTTCGCACAGTTTCTTATAATAAAGGGTATTTTATTTCTGAGGATGGAGGCATTAAGGATAGTTTAACGCTTTTATTAGACGACAGGGCGGAAGAACAATTATGGTTAGGTATGAATTGGAATTGGGCGCAACGTCAAAATTCAGCTATTGGAGGAATAACTTATGACCCTTTAAATCCAATAATGAGTTCGAATCAAGACGGTTGGCATCAATTTTCAAAATCTTTTTTAAAAATGCCTGAATTTCACAGTGCGAGTGCTCCTAGAACAGATTTGAAACTATTAACTGGGATTGGTGGTGGTCAAGTATTTGGTCTGAGGGCAATGTCGCCTGTTGATTCAGCAAAGCAATTTTATTTAGATTATTTACGATCAAATGCACTTGGATTATATCGAAATGAAGGATCGGACGGACATGAATTGAATATAAAAATTCGTCAAGATGGGGCGTATGAAGGAGGGAAACTTGCCCGTCCTTTGCAAGGGGTTGAATTAAGGTATTTTAATTTGACGAGCGGTCAAAATGGGGGACTCTCAAATCCATTGTTGTTTGAAACAAACGTGCCCACCCTAAGAGCGAATTATGCGATTGAGGACAATTCGGGAGCACTTTTTGAGGAACAGTTTGAATTAAAATTCTATCGCTTTCTTAATCATCGATGGAGATTAAACTCAAAAGCATATAGTAAGCAATGGTCTGTAAAAAATGATACTAGAGTAACGGAGTATTTTTGGGACAGTACAGCGACTAGTCCATTACTTGCGAATAGAAATTTGGCCTATAACGATTCATTGAAACTTTCAGGTGCTCAAGTTGGAATCGTGTATGAAAGGCTCTTACATGCCAGCGTAAATTCCAATACACACTTATCCATACATACGAATGGCGGTTATGAGATATTGTCTAGCAATACATCAGGTTTAGATGGCTATAGATTAGATAGCATACATCCAATGGAATCTTTTGATGCTTCAAATCAGCCTTTTTTGAGGAATACAGCTCAATTTTCCTATCATAAACGGGATACCATGTTTTTTAAGGGGCGGTATTCAGTGAATGTAATTGGTTTTAATGCCGGTGGATACGACATACAAAATAAGATAGGTTTAATGCGTGTTCCCGGCCAATTATGCATTGCATGGAATGTGATTAATCAGCCTCAAATGTTCAGGTTTGAGCAGCTTTATGGATATAGTTATGATCTACGAAATATTGAAGACTCATATTTCAAAAATGAAATTCAACTTGATTGGACGTTAGGTGACTTTTGGAAAAAGGAGTTCAAAGCTTATGGTGCACAGATAAAAGGTTTGCGCTACTTAAGTAGTTTCTCTGAGTTAGCCACTTGGGATGGTTCATATGGACGTGCTCAAATTGGTTTAGGTAGTTATAAAGAAGGCATAAATATTCAACTGCAAGGATACGCCACCTATAAATCTTCCGTAGGAGGTTTTGCAACTCCGAACTGGGGAGGCTTTACAGAATTTAATTATAAGAAAAGTGTTGGTTCTAAATTTCAGTTTAAAGCTGGGGTAAATGTGAGTGTAGAAGACGCCTTTTATACACCGACTTACCTTATTGGTGTCCCAATTTGGTCTTTACAAGAAGAACATTTAGCAGGTCTTTATCCATGGTCTACCATTTATTTTGAGGCGAGAATAGCAAATTTTATTGGGGGTATTCGAGTGGTTAATGCTTTAGAAGGATTAACATCGTATAACTACTTTGCTTTTGGCGCTACACCAAGATCAGATCGGTGGATTCAGCTCAGTGCCCGTTGGTCTTTGTTTAATTAAGTTTTTTGGGGAGGCTTCTTAGCAGCAGGAAATAAGATATTGTTTAGAATCAAACGATAGCCTGGGCTATTGGGAAATTCTTTCAAGTCGGTAGGTTCATCACCTACCCGGTGCTGATAATCTTCTGGATCGTGTCCCCCATAAAAGGTCCAATACCCTTCGCCATAAGTGCCATGTATGTATCTAGCGGCAGCATCCGTTTTACTTTTACCAAGTACAGTGGTGGAAGGCTTTAATGTTTTCATATCATAGGCTGTGGTTTGACCGTAAAACCCTTTAACCAAGGCGGTGTGATTTTGAACAAGAATCGTTGGAACCACATCATATTTCGCAGAAAAATCAAACAATTCAAAGTAGTCTTGATCCTCTTTAACGCGTCTAACTCGCTGTTCAGTAATGTCAATGGAAGAATACTCATAACGTAACGGATTCATGACTAAGTCAAAGTTTTCAAAAGCAAAGCATCTGTCATAATCCATAGCTAATGCAGCGCCTGGAGATGAGGGATCTCCGTCAAACATACTTTCGCAGATATCTGTATTTCTTGATGCCAAAGCGATGTCATAGGAGTCTGTTGCTGAACACATTGCAAATAAAAAACCTCCTTGATTCACATATGCTGAAATCACCTCAGCAACAGCGCCTTTTACATCACTTACCTTATTATACCCTAAAGATTTGGCATGGGCTTCAAACTGAGATTTTTGATTAATGTACCATGCGGCGTCTCTATACGCACCATAAAATTTTCCGTATTGTCCCGTGAAATCTTCATGATGAAGATGTAGCCAATCGTATTGAGATAAATTTCCACCCAATACCTCATCGTCATAAATGGTTTCAAAAGGGATTTCAGCATAGGTTAAAACAAGTGTAACGGCATCGTCCCAAGGTTGTTTTCCAGCTGGTGAATACACTGCTATTTTTGGGACTCGCTCAAGTTCTACCGTATTGGTATTCGTACTGGGACTTTTAAGCTCGCTCATTAATGAAATTAAGGTGCTAGCGCCATAGTTTTCATAACTTACACCTTTCAATAAAGCCTTTTGAATAATAAATTGATCGGCATCTAAAATGACAAAAGATCCACCTCTATGATTCAGTAGCCAATGACATTCATAACCTTTATCTACTGCTTCAAAGACTAAGCCGTACGCTTTCAGATGATCCGCTTGCTCTTCATAGTCCATAGGTATTAGCACCTGTCCGAAAGAAGTGGCGTAACCAAAACCGAAAATTAGAATGACAAAGATTTTTCTAAAATGGGACATCACCACCTTCTAAGTCCTGCCGAGGTATATTTGTGTAGCCGTCATTTGTTGACTTGCTTTCTTCTCCAGCATTCATTTTACTTTCCATAATCATTCTTGAACCTTGGTCTAAATCAGAGAATTTAGCAAGTTCTGCAATGAAGCGTAATCTTACATCTTCCAATGAACCGTTTCTATGCTTGGCAATAATGATTTCTGCTTGATTGTCAGAAGGGTCGCCATCTTCCCATTCGGAAATAGAATAATATTGCGGGCGGTAAATAAAGCTTACAATGTCTGCATCTTGTTCAATTGCTCCTGATTCTCGAAGGTCACTAAGCTGTGGACGTTTTGAAGCAGATCTTGTTTCAACGGCACGTGATAATTGAGAAAGTGCAATCACCGGGACGCTTAATTCCTTGGCAATGGATTTCAGGGATCGTGATATTGTTGAGATTTCTTGTTCCCGATTTCCTTGCGTTTTGGACCCCCCAACTGTCATGAGCTGTAGATAATCAATGACAATAAGATCCAAACCTTGGGTGCTTTTTAAACGCCGAACTTTAGCTCTTAAATCAAAGACGGATAAGGCGGGTGTATCGTCAATGAACAGATGAGCCTTTTCCAGGTCTTTTACCCCTGATGTTAATTCATTCCACTCTCTATCTGTAAGATCCCCTTTTCTGAGTTTTTCTGAACTAAGACCCGTTTCAGAAGATATAATTCGAGTAATCAGCTGAACAGAAGACATCTCTAAGGAGAAAACAGCAACTTTTTTATGATGATCTACCGCCATGTTTCTGGCCATGGACAGTACAAATGCGGTTTTACCCATACCTGGCCTTGCAGCGAGAATAATCAAATCTGAAGGCTGCCATCCAGAAGTCACTCTATCCAATTCAGAGAATCCAGAAGGAATACCTGAAAGCCCTTCTTGTTTCGAAATATTTTCGATTTTATCGATAGCCTGTCGAATCAAAACTTCAGCACTTTCGTAATTTCTTTTAAGGTTGCCTTGAGCTACCTCAAAAAGTTTTTGTTCGGCATTATCTAAAAGCTCTAATACATCTGTAGTTTCATCAAATGCACTTTCTATTATTTCAGAAGATATTCGAACCAATTCGCGCTGAATGTGCTTTTGAAGTATGATGCGGGCGTGGTATTCAATGTGCGCGGCCGAACTTACTTTTTGACTCAATTGAGCCAGATAGGCTTCACCACCGGATTTTTTCATTAATCCTTCCTTTCTCAATTCTGAAGCAACCGTTAGGATATCTACGGGTTGATTATCACCGAAAAGCATGGTAATGATTTTGAAGATGTTCTTGTGTTGATCTTTATAAAAAGCCTCTGGATGGAGTATATCAATAATATTTGCCAGCGCATTTTTATCTATTAAAAGTGCACCCAATACAGCTTCCTCCAAATCAATTGCTTGAGGAGGTATTCTTCCTCCTGCAGTTAAATTGGTTGTTTGCCCAAGAGTTCTTGGTGTTTTATTGCTGTATTGTGGGTCTTCCATAGTTATTCTGCGTATACGCCCATGCTAAAGAATTTATCCATTCGTTGCGCGACGCGTTCTTCAGCCTCAAGTTTCTGTAAAGCTTTTGTGTGTTTAATGATGCTCTTTTTAACCTCTGCAAACATCAATTCTGGATTTGCATGGGCTCCCCCGAGAGGTTCTTTTATGATTCCGTCAATGAGTCCATTTTTCTTCATATCCGTAGCCGTGAGTTTAAGTGCTTCAGCTGCTTTTTCTTTATGATCCCAAGAACGCCAAAGTATGGAAGAACAGCTTTCAGGTGAAATAACGGAATACCATGTGTTTTCTAGCATGAGGACGCGGTCTCCAACACCGATACCAATTGCGCCTCCTGATGCTCCCTCTCCAATAATGATACAAATAACAGGGACTTTAAGACGTGACATTTCCATTATATTTTTGGCTATTGCCTCTCCTTGTCCTCTTTCTTCTGCTTCTAGACCAGGAAACGCTCCTGGTGTATCAATGAGTGTAACAATAGGGCGATTAAATTTTTCTGCCTGCTTCATCAATCGCAAAGCTTTTCTGTAGCCCTCTGGATTGGCCATACCAAAATTTCTATACTGACGCATCTTTGTATTTACGCCTTTTTGCTGTCCAATGAACATATAGGTTTGATCACCCATTGTTCCCCAACCACCAATCATGGCTTTGTCGTCTTTGACTCCGCGGTCGCCGTGCAATTCAATAAAGTTCCCTTCGGTGAGGGCTTCTATGTATGCTTGGGTATATGGACGTTGAGGATGACGAGAAAGTTGTACTCTTTCCCAAGCATTTAGGTTGCCGTAGATTTCTTTTTTCTTTTCTACGAGTTTTTTTCGAATGTCCTCTATGGTTTTTGCCATATCGACTCCAGTATCGTCTGCTAATTCAAGAGCCTTATTTAACTGTATTTCAAGCTCTTCAATAGGTTTTTCGAAAGAAAGATATTCCATGTGTAATGTGTTTTTCACATCTCGCAAAATACCAAAACAAATTACTTTAACGCTTCCTTTTGTTCGCTTTTATAATACCATTTGCAATAACGGTAGCTAGGATAATAATCACCCCAAGGTAAAATTGCGTAGACATACTCTCTGATGCTCCAAAAAAAAGAGCAGCGAGAATGATGCCGTAAACGGGCTCTAGATTAATGGCAAGCATGACACTGAATGGTGATAGACGTTTTAAAAGCTCTACACTTTTGATAAAAGGATATGCAGTGCAGAGTAGTGCCAAAACCCCAATAAATAAATAGTCGTTCTGATTGGAAGCCCAAAGATTCATAGGATTATTTCCACGAATAACGTCGAACATAAGAATTGATAAAAATGCAAAGGTGATTTCCCAAAATGTTACCTGAACAGGCTTAGGATACCTTTCAACAAGCTGTTTGTTTAAGATGCTAAACGAAGCACTGAGCATTGCACTGAATAAGGCGATAACCAAACCCAATTGAAAATTGGTTATTTCAATTCCATAGTAGTGGAGTTGTTTAATATCAACTGAATTTGGTTTTTCGTAAAACACAATACCAATTCCTACGATTACAAGAAGGCCTAAAATTATTTCAGTGATGTCAAATTTGGTTTTGGATAAAATTGGATTAAGCAGTGAAGACCAAAGCGCACCTGTTGATACTCCAGCAAGTGTAATACTTACATTTGAGATTTTAATAGCTCCAAAAAAAGTAATCCAATGCACGGCAATCAACAAGCCGCACAACCACATAAACACCAAGTCCTTTGCGTTTGCTGTAAATCCTCTTTTGCGATAAATGAGATAGCATGCAATTGCCACAGAGGTTAGTGCTGTTCTGTTGAAAACGAGAGACAACGCGTCAATACTGATAAACTTTCCAAGAATGGCAGTAAATCCCCAAATAAACACAATAAAGTGAAGGTTCAGTTGATCCTTGGCGAATGAATTCATATCACTTAGGCGCTTTATTGTACCTCCACAGCGCAATTCCTGCGAAAAGTAAATTAGGAATCCATATCGCGAATTCTGCGGGTTGAATAGTTATCCAAGTAAGTGCCTTGCCAAGCCATTTGTCCGAGGATAAAACACCAGTTGTAGCAAAGGTTTGAGAGATTTGCATGGCAAATACATAGATGGCACAAAGCACTAGACCAATAGCAATATTCACCCCTAATCCACCGCGTCTTTTTTGACTAGCTAATGATACAGCTAGAAGAACAAAAACAAAGGAACTGAGCGGGTAAGAAGATCTACGCTGCATTTCCATCTGGTAAGAAGCAATGTTTTCATTCCCTGTTATTTCTTCTTGTGCAATAAATTTGCTCAGCTCTTTCGAATTCATGGTAGCTATTGAGTTCAGTTTGGGTGCGATTTGCTCCGAAGTAAACTGAAGAACCGTATCCAACTTACGTCCTGTGGCAATGGTTTCACCGCCTAAACTGTCTAATTTTCGCATTCGATAATGGTCTAACCTCCATTTTCCAGTAGCCGTATCTAATCGTACAAAATCTGCGCTTAATTTGGAAGTTAAAACATGGTTGTCAAATGTCTCGTAAGTGAATTGATAACCACTTTGTCGGATTCCTGAATAGGTTTCAAAATAAACATAATGTCCAGGTAAAACTTGACGATGCACCTTCTGGTTAATCGGACGATTGACTCCGGTGATGTATTTTTCTTCAAACTGTATTCTCTTGATGTTAGTCTGTGGCACCAATAGGTGATTGAGCGTTAAAGAAAGCACACAAATAATAGTTGCTCCAATCGCATAGGGGCGAAGCAATCTATTAAAGCTAGTACCTGAAGTTAAGATGGCCACGATTTCTGTGTTCGAAGCAATTCTAGAGGTGAACCAAATGGTGGAAATGAAGAGAATCAGGGCACTGAAAAGGTTTCCATAAAATGCGATGAAATTGATATAATAGTCGAAAACGATTTCATTCATCGTTGCACCATTTTGGAAGTCATCAATTTTCTCGCTGATATCAAAGACAATCGCTATGGCGAGAATGAGAATCATGGTCAAGAAAAAGCTTCCCATGAATTTCTTTAATATGTACCAATCCAATTTATTCACCCCTACAATCTACGCTCTAATTTTGGGATCATGTGATTTTTCCAACTCGCAAAATCACCTGCAATAATTTGTTTTCTTGCTTCTTCCACGAGCCACAGGTAGAATCTAATATTATGCATAGAAGCAATTTGGGCTCCCAAACTTTCTTTACTGTGAATGAGGTGACGAACATAGGCCTTGGTGTAGGCAGCATCTACGAAGCTTGTTCCATTTGGGTCAATAGGCTCGTGAATGTTTTCCCATTTCTTATTGCGAATATTTATGATTCCTTCACTCGTGAATAATTGACCATTACGACCGTTACGGGTGGGCATCACACAATCGAACATGTCTACTCCTAAACTTATGTTTTCAAGAATATTTGCGGGCGTTCCCACGCCCATTAAGTACCGAGGTTTATCCTTAGGTAAAATTGTACATGCACCTGCTGTATGTTTATACATTTCTTCCGCAGGTTCGCCTACACTTAATCCGCCAATGGCATTGCCATCTGCATTTTTACTCGCGATGTATTCAGCGCTTTCATCTCTCAAATCTTCAAAAGTTGATCCCTGAATAATAGGGAACAGCGATTGGTTGTATCCATAAAGCGGCTGAGTTTCTCTTAAGCGATCTATGCATCTATCCAACCATCTATGCGTCATTTGCATCGATTTCTTGGCATATTCGTAACTGCTTGGATACGGTGGACATTCGTCAAACGCCATTATGATGTCCGCGCCTATTTCTCGCTGGATGTCCATCACCCTTTCTGGAGTGAAAAGATGCTTGGTTCCATCAATGTGGGAGGCAAAGGTAGCACCCTGCTCGTCAATTTTTCGCTGATTAGCAAGACTATAAACCTGATAGCCACCGCTGTCCGTGAGTATGGGGCCGTCCCAGCCGTTAAACTTATGTAAACCGCCGGCCTCTTTTAGAATTGCAGTCCCTGGTCGAAGGAACAAGTGATAGGTGTTGCCTAAGATGATTTGGGCCTTGGTATCTTCTTTTAAATCTTTTGTGTGCACTCCCTTAACGGTTCCTGCCGTTCCAACAGGCATGAAGATTGGCGTTTGTATTTGACCATGATCTGTGGTAATAATTCCTGCACGAGCAGAGCTCTTTGGATCCGTGTGTTTGAGTTGAAACTTCATAAAGAGCAAAAGTACCAACTACGAGCATATCTTTGCATCATGTATACAGCTGAACTTATTTTCTCGCATTTTCCTGATTTAACAGAAAAACAGCGTGAGCAAATAGAGCGTTTAAACCCGCTTTACGAGGATTGGAATGCGAAGATTAACGTAATCAGCAGAAAAGATATGGATGCCTTCTATTTGAAGCATGTCTTACACAGCATGTCCATTGCAAAAACGCACAACTTTTTACCCGGTCAGGTGGTACTTGATGTGGGAACTGGTGGTGGTTTCCCGGGTATACCGTTAGCCATTTTGTTTCCTAAGACTGAATTTCATTTGGTCGATTCTATTGGAAAGAAGATTAAGGTTGTTGAGGCAGTTGCAGAAGCTTTGGGTTTAGAAAATGTAGAGGGAACTCATGTTCGTGCCGAACAATTGAGGTATCAATACGACTTTGTAATTTCTAGAGCCGTAACCCATATGCAACGTTTTATTCCATGGATTAAGGGACGATTAGATAAGAATAACCTTGACCAAAATCGTCCAAATGGTCTAATCTATTTAAAAGGCGGTGATTTAGCAGAGGAGTTAGGTCCTATAAAGGCGGAGCTAACACCGCTGAACCGATTTTTTGCAGAAGAATTTTTTGAGACCAAGAAGGTTGTTTATGTAACTCGAAAAGAAATTCAAAATTTTCAAGTTCAATAAATTGATTTGGTACAAATAAACGAGGCGCTTTTAAGCGCCTCGTTTAATAAATAAAAATTCGATTAACCCAGGAAAGGATAGCGATAATCTGTCGGCGGTACCAAGCATTCTTTGATGGTTCTTGCATTTACCCAACGTAGCAGGTTCATATAAGAACCTGCTTTATCGTTAGTACCTGAACCACGACTTCCTCCAAATGGTTGTTGGCCAACAACAGCACCGGTTGGCTTATCATTGATGTAAAAGTTCCCTGCAGCATTTTCCAGAGCTTTAGAGGCTTCAATGGCAGCATAACGATCACGTGAGAAAATGGCTCCTGTTAAAGCGTAATCCGAGGTACTATCCACGAGCTTTAATGTTTCCAGCCATTGCTCATCTTCGTATACATAGATGGTTAAAACAGGTCCAAAAATCTCTTCTACCATGGTACGGAATTTGGGATTTGTGGTAACTACAACAGTGGGCTCAATGAAGTAACCTACACTCTTGTCGTATCCTCCTCCAGCAATAATCTCAGCGTCTTTCTGCTCTTTAACAAAATCAATGTATGAAGCAATTTTATCAAAGGCGCGTTCATCAATAACTGCATTAATGAAGTTGCCCATATCATCGGGACTGCCCATTTTGAAGTCGTTCAGGTCATCAAGTAGTTCTTGCTCCACGGCTGGCCACATACTTTTTGGTACGTAGGCTCTAGAGGCCGCTGAACATTTTTGTCCTTGAAATTCAAATGCTCCTCTGCTCAGTGCAGTACTTACTTCTTTACTTTTTGCAGAAGGGTGAGCTACTACAAAGTCTTTTCCCCCAGTTTCGCCAACAATGCGTGGATAGGCCCGGTATGAATTGATGTTCATTCCTATTGTTTTCCATAAGTGCTGGAAAACAGCTGTAGACCCGGTGAAATGCAGTCCAGCAAAATCACGATGTTTGAAAATATAATCGCCAGCTACTGGTCCATCAACGTGAATGAGATTAATAACTCCTGCAGGTAATCCTGCTTCTATAAAAATCTCCATAACTACGTTGGCCGAAAATATTTGGCTGTCTGCCGCTTTCCAAACCACTGTATTACCCATGAGTGCCGGAGTGGCCGGTAGGTTTCCTGCAATTGCAGTGAAGTTGAAAGGAGTTACTGCAAAAACAAAACCTTCTAGCGGTCTGTATTCAAGTCTATTCCATATTCCTGGAGCACTTTCAGGTTGTTCACTGTAAATCTGAGTCATGTATTCTACATTGAATCTCAAAAAATCAGCAAATTCACAAACTGCATCAATTTCGGCTTGAAAACAACTTTTTCCTTGAGCAAGCATTGTGGCCGCATTGATTTTATAGCGGTATTTTCCACTTATAAGCTCCGCCGCCTTTAAAAAGATGGCTGCTCTATGTTCCCATGGCATGTTTGACCAAAGCTCTCTTGCCTTGAGTGCGCTGCTCACTGCTGCTTTGACATGACTTTCATCCCCGATATGGTAGTGACCAAGGAGGTGATTATGTTCGTGCGGAGGAGTTAACTTACCTAAGTTCCCAGTGCGAACCTCTTTTCCGCCAATATACATGGGTACGTCAACTGTTGATGCGTATTGTTCTTTGTAAGAAGCTAATAGAGCTTCGCGTTCAGGTGTGCCGGGTGCATAATCGTAGATAGGCTCGTTTGAAGCGACTGGTACATTGAAAATTCCGTTGGACATCTATTCTGTGATTTAAAGTTCAAAAGTGATGACCAAAGTTACATACAAAGCAGCATACAATGCGCATGTTCATGGTGCGCTTGTGCTTTACTTTGATTTTGTGGATAGTTCGTGAATATTAACCAAAACTTTTTCTTGCGGTTCGCATTATTGGTAATAGAACAAATTAGATTTGTAGCCTATTTAAAAATGATGAAATGAAAATTCATAATTTCTCTGCTGGGCCATGTATTCTTCCACAAGAAGTTTTTAAAGAGGCCTCAGAGTCGCTTTTAAATTTTGACAACCTAGGATTATCTGTGATTGAAATATCTCATCGTAGCAAGAGTTTTGTTGCGGTGATGGATGAGGCTGTTGCGTTAACCAAAGAATTACTCAATGTACCAGATACTCATGAAGTCATATTCTTGCAGGGCGGCGCATCTATGCAATTTGCCATGGTTGCTTATAACTTATTGACGAAAAATGGTAAGGCTCAATATCTAGATACTGGCGCTTGGGCTTCAAAAGCATTCAAGGAGGCAGATGGATTGGGTCAAGCAGAGGTAATTGCATCATCAAAATCAAGCAATTACAATTATATTCCTAAAGACTATGTTATTGATGAAGGTGCGGACTATTTTCATTGCACTTCCAACAATACCATTTATGGGACTCAAATAAAGAATTTCCCAAATACTCGAGTACCCGTGGTGTGTGATATGAGTTCTGATATTTTTTCAAGAACCATAGACGTGAATGCCTTTGACCTTATTTACGCAGGCGCTCAAAAAAACTTGGGACCTGCAGGTGCAACTTTGGTCATCGTTCGTAAGAGTGCATTAGGCAATTCTGGACGTTATATTCCTACGATGTTAGACTACAATACGCACATTTCAAAAGGCAGTATGTTCAATACGCCTCCAGTTTTTTCCGTGTATGTGAGTATGCTTACACTGCGTTGGCTAAAGTCCAATGGTGGAGTAGAGGCTATTTCAAAGAGAAATGATGAAAAAGCAAACTTGCTCTATCAAGAAATAGATCGTAACTCGCTATTTGTGGGTACAGCAGCAGCAGAGGATAGGTCAACGATGAACGCTTGTTTTCTCCTTAAAGATGAGGCGTCTCACAAAGAGTATTTTGATCAACTCATTAACAATAGTAAAATATCAGGTATTAACGGCCATCGTTCCGTTGGTGGCTACAGGGCATCTATGTACAATGCTATGGATTTGGACAGTGTACAAGCCTTGGTAGCATGTATGCAAGATTTAGAAAAAAATTATTCATGAAAGTATTAGCAAACGACGGTATTTCAGCTTCAGGTGTTACGGCAATTCAAGCATCTGGACACGAACTGTTCACTACTAAAGTTGCACAAGAGCAATTAGTAAATTTCATTAATGAGCATCAAATTGATGTGGTTTTGGTTCGTTCTGCAACAACAGTTCGCAAAGATTTGATTGATGCATGTTCTTCTCTTAAGGGTATTGGTCGCGGCGGAGTTGGTATGGATAACATTGATGTTGATTATGCCCGCGAAAAGGGGCTTAAGGTATTCAATACACCTGCCGCGTCTTCTGATTCAGTAGCAGAACTCGTTATGGGGCATATGAGAGGACTTGTCCGCTTTTTACACGATTCAAATCGACAAATGCCTTTGGAGGGTGATTCTAAATTTGGCGCTTTGAAAAAATCGTATGCAAAGGGTGTTGAGTTAAGAGGTCGCACCCTAGGAATTGTAGGATTTGGGCGCATTGGACAAGCATTGGCTAAGCTCGCAATTGGCGCGGGAATGAAAGTGATTTTTTCTGATATGCACGAGAATCATGTGGATGTTGAATTGGAGTTCTTTGATGGTCAAAAGGCAACATTCACTTGTGAAAACGCAGGTTTCGAGCGTGTTTTGTCTGAAAGCGATTTTATTTCTGTACATGTTCCTGGTGGCGATTTGATTGGCAAAAATGAAATCTCCAAGATGAAAGACGGTGTATTTCTTATGAATGCTTCTAGAGGAGGTGTGGTCAATGAGGAGGCGTTATTGGAAGCAATTGAAAGCGGTAAAGTCGCCGGAGCAGGGCTTGATGTATTTACTAATGAGCCCACGCCAGCAGTGAAGGTCTTAATGAATGGAAAAGTCAGCATTACGCCTCATATTGGTGCGGCAACCCTAGAAGCTCAAGACAGAATAGGAACAGAATTGGCTGCCCACATTGATGAACTCTAGTAGTTCCATAAATAGTTTACCAAAAAAGTCTGTGCTTAGCACAGACTTTTTTTTGATATCGATTATTGAAATATTGTTTTTGGGTAACTTATACCCATGAAAAAGTTAGATAAAGTATCGGTTAGCCTTTTCAAGAATTTAACCATTGTTAATCTTTTTGTATCAATAGGCATTTTTTTTATATGTCTTATTACCGGTAGACCAAGCAGCATTGTTTTTGGTTCTTTACTTTTCATAGCCTCTATTTCCATTTTTATGATTGCCAATTGGTATGAAGTATGGTCAATAAGAGGAAGTAAATTGGTGGCCTATTCGGGACTCGCACTTTTTTTGTTTTTAAGCTTGTTTGTTTCCTCACATGCTTTTACCCTTGCGGTCGTTGTGGATATTGTAGTGGCAGAATTACTTTTTAGCCGTTACGGGGATTCTGAAAAACCTAAGAGATTACGACCTATAAACGCAATGGCCCTTTCGCTTCTTATCATATTTGTGAATAAAACGTTTTCTCTCATAAATCCTGGCATTCACGAATTATTGGACTGGGTGGAGTTGATATTTTACATTTTCATCGTTGTTAAACTAGTATACGTAAGTTCAATATTGCGTTATGAGAGTCAGCGCATGGAAAAACAAAGAATAAAGGAAGAGCAATTCATAGAATACAGCGCCGAATTCAATAATTTCTTTTCGCATTATATCAATTCTCCTTTAACAGCAGCAATAAATAATGTTGAAATAGCAAGACTTAAAATACAAAAAGCAAAAGCGGAATCACTTGCTGAAACACTTGAAAGCCATTTTGGACAGATCAATGAGGGGCTCGAAAACATTAGTTTAACAGCGAGAGAATTATCGCTTATACATTTTATTCGTTCTGAAGTACTCAGAACGGGTAGTGAAGTGGTTTCTATTCAAAGTGTTATTCAAACTTTATCCGAAGAGCACGAATGTCCAATTGAGATGCTTTTGGACCAATGGCCTTTAGTCTTTATTCCCCTGCCTATGATTGAATTTACCATAAGCCATGTTATTTCCAATGCAAAAATCTATGGAGATGCGCACGAAGTCCCAATATTAGTGGTTGATGAGCAACCGGGGTATTTGACAATTAGCGTATTTAACAAAGGAAATATTCCGGAATTTGGAATGGACATTTTACATCCGTTTAAAAGAGGGACCAACTCCATTGAAGGTACCGGATTTGGATTGGGTCTGAGCCTTGTTACTGACTTAGTAAATGATTACAATTGTGATTTTTCACTTGAAAATGTAGGGCAGTTCACGCGATGTCAATTAAAATTGCCCCTTGCTAGGACATAGGACTTCCTTTAGCACTTATAATGGCGTAACTTTCTCCCTCCTAAGTACAGAATTACATGCTAAAACCATTTCGTGCGGTTCGCGCAGAACGCAACAAGGCACACCTCGTACCGAGTCGTTCCGTTGATTTATATTCAGCTGAACAGCTGTACGACAAACTCCGTAATAATCCATATTCCTTTCTTCAGGTCATTCGTCCTGAAGCAGATATTTTATTAACCAATCAAGAGCGATTTGAGCGAATTCGTTCAAGATTAAATCAGTTTATTGATAAAGGCACATTTAGGCAAGATGAAGCACCTAGTTACTTTTTGTATGAACAAAAATCTGCAGGCAGGACCTATTCGGGAATTATAGGATTATTAGACGTGAATAAAGCTGAGGTTCATTTACATGAGAAAACCCTTGAGTCACGCGAAAAGCTCTTTGCAGAGTACTTAGAAAGTACAGGTTTTCAAGCAGAGCCTATATTGGTATTTGGCGCGTCGGATTCGCAACGAACCGATTTGATGGAAAAGATAAAGCTCACAGTACCCATATTTGACTTTTTTACCACTAATGAAATCGGACATAAATTATGGGCTATCACGGGTGATTTGAAAATTACACTTGAGGAAAACTTTCGTAAAAACAATGAGTATTTTTTGGCAGATGGTCATCATAGGTTTGGCTCTACAAAAAGAGTTGCAGAGAGTATGAAGCATTGTGAAGAGGCACAAATGATTCTTACAATGTTTATGGATGAAAAGGAGATTGGTATAGATTCTTTTGAGCGCTGGATCAACATTTCTGATATGAATTTTTCTATAGATCAACTCTACGATCGCTTTGAAGTAAATAAAAAAGTAGGCGGCTTTGAGATAGTTGAAGGTGATATAGAAATGTTCTTTCAGGGGAAATGGTTTGTTCTTAAATCAATGCAAACCATAAATCGTGATTTGCCACCAGAATATCTTTTTAGCAGTATTCTAGATCCTATTTTAGGAATAAAAGATGCTAAAAAAGATAGGCGCATAACCTATGTGCATCAAAAAGCAATTGACCAAAGTCAGGAGATGTTAGCTAAGGGGCTTGAAGTGGGATTTCGTTTACCGGCAGTGAGTGTGGAAACTCTCAAAAAAACCGCATTAGCGGGAGGAACTATGCCGCCTAAAAGCACTTATATTGAACCCAAATTAAGAAGCGGCATGATGCTTCATGTATTCAAATGAGTATAGCTGAATCAATATCAAATTACTCCCTGGAATTAGGAGAGGTTCAACTGATTGCAGTGAGCAAGACCAAACCGGAATCTGTTATAATGGAGGCATACCATGCAGGTCAGCGTCATTTTGGGGAAAATAAAGTTCAGGAATTAACGGCTAAGTACGAAGCATTGCCCAAAGACATTCAGTGGCATATGATTGGCACCATACAGACGAACAAATTGAAATACATAGCGCCATTCGTTCATTTGGTACACGGGGTTGATCGAAAAAAGGTTCTGGTAGAACTGAATAAACAAGCTAATAAATGCAGCAGAACCATTCAATGCCTTCTTCAGGTCCATATTGCTAGGGAGGATACAAAGTTTGGTTTAAGCGAGTTAGAATTGCGCGCTCTGGTGTCTGAACTAGATCAGTTCCCTAATGTTGACGTTGTTGGGCTCATGGGAATGGCCACAAATACCAAAGATTCCAATGTAATAAACGATGAGTTTAATTATCTAAAGAATCTTTTTGATGAACTTGGATCAGCGAGAAACTGGCATACGCTCAGTATGGGGATGAGCGGAGATTATAAAATTGCCGTTGAAAATGGGTCAACGCATGTGAGAATAGGCTCTGCTATTTTTGGGGCTAGAAAAGAGTAGATGAGATTTGCGGTTATAGATATTGAGTGTACCGGGGGGTCGTGGGGTGACGAACGCATCATTGACGTTGCTGTATTTATATTAGAGAACGGCGAAATAGTTGATCAATTTGTTTCTCTGGTGAACCCACAAAGAGCAATTGATCCCTACGTGACCAAACTAACCGGTATCACCAATAAGATGGTACGGACAGCTCCTAAGTTCTATGAACTAGCAAAAAGGTTAGTTAAAATAACCGATGATGCCACTTTTGTAGCGCATAATATTGGTTTTGATTATCGTGTTTTTCAGCAAGAATTTGAGGCTTTAGGGTTTGATTATCATCGAGCGACTCTAGATACCATTCCTTACTGCGAAAGAATGTTTCCAACTTGGGAGAATTATGGTTTAAAGACTGTGGCAAAGGAATTGGGTCTTGTTAATTCTGCTCGCCATAGAGCGGAAGGTGACGCTAGATTGACCACAGAGCTATTGAAGATATTACTACAGAAGGATAGGAGCTCTTTTTTAGATGAGGTACAAGTCTCAAAATCGGACAGTGAAAATAGAAATCCATTTAAAGATCAGGTTAAGAATTTAAACCATAAAGTAGGTATCTATTACATCTATAATGATTCGGGTGAGCCGATATATATTGGTAATAGTAAGGACTTGCAGAATAGTATTAATAGGCATTTTGTTGCTGACAATAAATTGGCCTTATCTCTTCAAGCTGAAGCAAAACGACTAGAAATTGAGGATATAGGGAATGAAGCAATAGCCCAGATTCAACATAAAAGAACCTTGGAAAGGCTGCGACCCGTGTATAATAGCGCTAAGAAAAAGCAATTTCTGAGTTTTGGAATATTTACCGAACCAAAGAAAAGTGTTTCCGTTGATTTTGTGCGAGTACATCCAATTCGTCACAAGAAACCGGAATTCTACTTTGAGGGAACTGGGTCAACCTATGGTTTTTTACAAAGGCTGATGATGAATGAATCGTTAGACCCATTTAAATTTTTGCTTGATAAAGACAGGGAACATTACTTCAAACATACCAAGAACCTTCAGTGGAAAGCAAAGTCCAAACACGTGTCACTAAGTACCATGAGGCAGTACTTGTATCCATCTGAAGCAACCTTAATTGGGCCTGGTCGCAAGGATAATGAAAAGTGTGCCATTCTAATTGAAGGTGGTCGAATATTGGGGTACACGTATTTTTATCTAGCAACGGACGGTGCCAATCGACCCAAATTAAAAAAGCGGATGGTACATTTAGAGCACGACGCCTATGCCGCAGGTGTCATTCATCACTTCTACCAGAAAGGTTACCTGGAAGAACTTGTAACGGATTAGTTACTTAAAAAAGTACGCCACACTAACAATTACTTGAGATCGGCGCTGGTCCAAATCAAAAGTGTAGTCGTTTCCGCCTATGTTTTGATCAAAATTACCAGACATGAACCCAAAACCACTTTCATATTTTACTTCCCCAAGAAGTCTCCAAAGCTTAACACCAGCATGTATGTGCCAACCCCATGTGAAGTTGGCTTCTTCAGTGGGGGTCCATAGGTCGC
>PXYR01000133.1 GCA_003023665.1 Bacteroidota bacterium | reverse complement strand
AACCTGGATTACCTAAAATATCGCTTTGAGAAAAACCAGTCACACCTTGATAAGGGAAACTAATTCCATTAATCCAACCTGACTGAACTAAACCTTGATTGAAATAAGTGGCATTAGAAGCAAATGGAGGTTCAGAACCTACTTGTGCACTTGAGAGACGAAGCTTGGCAAAATTCAATACATCGCTCTGAATGTCCAACGCTTCCGTTAGAATTAAAGCAAGGGATGCAGAAGGATAAATAATTGGCGTGCTAACATTACCAAAAGTAGACGCTTGATCGCGACGTGCTGTTAATGTCAAGAAAGCCCAATCCTCATAATCAAATTGTCCTTCAGCATACATACCCCACAAACGACGACCAACAATACTTTCATAAGCTTGTTGATTTTGAGCGTTGCTCATGTTGTAGAAATTAGGAAGAACTAATCCTGTCCCATAAGTACCTACATATTTACGATCACGTTGGTTGGCGTTGAAACCTCCTAAGAAGTTTGCACCAATTGGACCTAAATCCATGCTGTATGTAGCAGTAAGATCGTGGTTTTGCTCTTTAATTGAATAAACTTCATCAGAGATTGAACCACCTGGGAACGTTCTTGAGTTGATAGAAATAATCTGCTTACGAACATCTGAATACTGATCAATACCGTAACGGTATGAAATTAAAAGATCATCTGCTGGAGACCAATCAAACTTAGTGTAACCAAATACACGATTTACCTCATCTGTAAATGGATTCATGTTGATCGTCCAATACGGATTATCGTAACCTCCACCTGCGCGGTAGTTTCTTTGAGAACCATCAGCATTCAAATAAGCCGCAGGATCCGTAGGATCTTCAACACCATTTGAGTTATCAAATGTTGGAGGCGTACGCAACAAACCTAACATCAAACCTGATGTATTAGAACCTTGCTGAACACGGTAACCACCTGAATTTGAATATGCCAAAGAAGCAGTTGCCTTTAAATTTGAAGCAATCTGACCAGTACCCGTAAGACGGATAGTAGTACGATCAAATACGTTTAAAGGAACAATACCTTGGTCTTGTAAGTTTGATATAGACAAATAGTAAGCACTTTTTTGACCACCACCAGAAAGCGTAATAGAATTATTCATTCTTCTACCTCTTTGTAGGAATGCTGTGTTGTCATAAGGAGTAACACCACCTGGGTTTTGATAAACAGTTAATGAATCCTGAGTAATCATTCCGTTGGAGTCGTACGCCAAGTCTGATAGAGCAGGGCCCCATGAGAATGGATTACTGGTACCACCAGCATATGAACCAAAGTAACCTTGAGAGTATTTGTTTTGTACTTCAGGCATTTTGTTCACTTGTGAAATCTCCATTGAAGAGCTCACATTAACTTTAAAGTCTTGGTTGTAGGCTCCCTTCTTAGTAGTAATTAAGATCACACCGTTTGCACCACGAGTACCGTAAAGCGCAGCTGCTGCACCACCTTTCAGAACTGAAATACTTTCAATATCGTCTGGGTTAATGTCAATTGCACGGTTTGAATTAGCAACACCCGCACGCAAATCAGAAGTAGCGATTTGAGAGTTGTCAATGGGCACACCATCCACAACCATCAAAGGCTGATTATCATTGGATGAGAATGTCGCGTTACCACGAATCTTGATGTACGAAGCAGCACCAGCAGCACCAGAGGAGTTAGTCACTTGGACACCACTCACCTTGGCCGAAATACCACTTACGATATTTGTTTCACCAGATTCCTTGATAGCAGCACCTTTCACTTCTTCAACGCCGAAGCCGAGTGCTTTCTTTTCACGAGCAATACCACCGGCAGTAACTACTACCTCTTCCAGTTGTTCAAAAACATCTGGAACTTCTGGCACCTCGCCTTTCTTTGGTTCATTCTGTGCAAAAGCAGTTACGCTACATGCAATTAAGAAGGACCAAACGAGTAAAAACTTGTTTTTCATTGTACCTATTTTTGTTAAACGAATGTTAAGTCTAGCTAAAATTGCACTTTCAACGCACAAAAGCAAGTCTTTTTAGATAAATGTTCTCACATGAATTAACAACTTACTACAAACAGAAAATTGACAATCAATGAACGAATTGGGTTTAAATGTGACAGATTTAGGTCAAATTATGAAGGGTTTAAGCAAATTATCCAACTCAAGAACCCATTCCCTTAGTGAATCTATAACACGAAAGAAATTAACATAACATCACTTAACTGTTAACCGATGCCTTATTGAAAGTGATGCAATTATCGCCGTGAAACCCCAAAATGGCGCACTTGCCTTGTCCATGTCTAAGAAATTATTGAGAAATCCGTGCAAATAATACGTAATTAAGCCCAAGAAAGCCAGACGAAGTATGCCCCGAACCCAGGGCTCATCTATACGCTGATAGGTTTTGATGGATACTATAATTACTGAAATGATTAAGCCCAAAAATGTGGCCAAACCCAAAATTCCGGATTCAGCAAGCGGGCCCAAATATTCACTATGCGCATTGCCCCGATTTCCCCCATTGGTGGAGATTATTGTTTTCTCTGATGGCTTTTGATAAGGAGCGTACAAAAACATATAGGTGCCTGGACCATGACCTAAAAGTGGACGCTCCTGAAACATCCGTAAAGCACACTTCCAACGATTTATGCGTTCCAAATTAGAAGCATCAGTACTCACATTGGTGACAGATGCAACATGTTCATTCAAGTCATCAGAAGAATCGGTCGTGTTCCTTTCAAACTTGGAACTAATCATAGAGAAATTTAGTGCCATAATTATGCAGACAATGCCTACCAAAGTCCAAACGACAGACTTGGACATGCGAAAAAGATAAATGAGATATACTAAGCCCGCACCAACAAGAGAAAGCCAAGCCGCTCGGGTGTAAGACAACACTAACGCAACGGTAAGAATCACAAGAAGCAAGGAGGAAATTGCTTTTAAGACCCAAGATGTTTTGCGAAAAGCCAGATAAATAGCGGCAGGATAAAACAGGGCCAAGACAGCGCCGTAAGAAGTATGTTCTTTGAACAAAGGAAACATAACCCACGTAGAAGTCTTTTTAGTAAAACCATATTGGCTATGAATCACAATGGTGTAGCAACATGCTATAATCAGCGGAACTAAAAAAAACCATAAAAAACGAATGGCATTTTTAGGGTTTCGTAAGAAAATATGGCCTAGAAAAAAATAGTACGGAACTATAAACCAAATACGTGTAACCCATTGCTTTAAAGATATTAAAGGCAATTGTGATGTAATTACCGTGAGCAACATCCAAACTAGATAAACATATATCGCAATAGAAATTGGATGTTGCAATAGACGCCTATCAAATTCACCAAAGAACACCATTTTAATGATTACTAATCCGGTAATCAAAACCAGCATAGGTTCAGTCGGCAAAGACAAGCCAGAGCCACCAGTGAGATCTGTTAAATTTACGGATAAAGGGGTTGCAGCCACTACAAACCACATTGCCCAATCTAGCCTGTATAGGGTCAGCCAAACTACCAGCATGCCAACAGGAAGTAACAATAGTTCCCACCATTCTTTGGCTATGACCACAGCAATTATTGAAAGAACTACTCCTGCAAGAACCGTTAAGCCTTTGTTCGTTATTTGTAGCGATTTTTGCACTACCCTTTGGCGCGAAATTCTAGAAGCGTGTTTCTAACCAACAGTGAAAAGAGCACAAGAACGAATGCCACAAAACCAATTGCAAGAATTAGGACACTGCGTTTGGGATACGTTTTACGCTCTGCTGGACGAGCCTCATCCACTTTAAACGTTGCTGGTAAATTCTGATTCACATCAACCTTTGCTTGATCAAACTTGGTCTTGAGCTTTACTTCTTCTTCCTTCAAAAGTTGCAGCTCATCACGAAGGGCTACGTACTTTCCTCCATACTTTGCTAAAGTATCCAAACGCGTTTCTAACTGCCTTAACCTTATCTGAGGTGCACCTGAGGCAAGAGCAATAGCATACTGCTCATTAAATACAGCGCTCTGGCTCTCATAGTCATGGACACCTTTGAATCTAAGTTCAGTGATTTTGTCCTCCATCACCTGTATTTCACTTTGCAGACTCCTGTATTCAATCTCTACAATCTGAAGGCCGATTTCGGCGCGACCTTTTGCCACACGTCGTTTGACCTTATCCACTAATTTGTAAATGTAATTCGCAATATCAGCAGCTAATTGAGGATCAGTATCTAGAACATTTATCTCAACAGACATAAATTGAGTTCGTACGAATTCAATTTTATTTTCATACTCCTTAAACAGTTTTGTTCTAGGATAATCAGATTCTGGGTCTATTTCATAATGATTCATCAAATCAAATTTGGTAATCACGCTATCCCTAATTTCCCCTGAACTCAAAATTTGCAACAGCTGCTCTGCTTGTTGCTCATCACCATATTCAAAAATATCTTCATCACCATATCCATTGGTTTGAGGCAATAAAGCCTTGGACACAGAATTAGTTGTAGATGGAAAGAGAATAACTTGTGATTGGAAAAGTGGTTTAATAAAACTTGGGCCACTAAAAAGAACAGCAACAACCATTGCTAGGAATGGTATGATGATAATTGGCTTTCTGTTTTTGTAAACAAATGAAATTAAATTTGAGCTACTATATTCCATATTATATTTCTTTCCAGTGTGATAAATCCTTATTTAAAAGGGCTTCCAATTCTTTAATTGATGTTGCAAAATAACGAAGTAAAAATGAGCATGCCTCCTTATCCATAGGATCAGGTTTAGAGAGCACAATTTTTTTGACTTTTTGCTTAACAATGTTTGGCAAGGCTGATGCCACCTTTGGACCAATCCCACCAATCATCTTAGATACTATTTTACTTTTGGGAACTTCGGAACCATGAACCGTATTATTTGGGGTTTTAAACATACTACTTAAGCCTATAAAATTTTTAATTTCCTCTAGGACCTGATTGGCATCTTCAAGCATTTGTTCCTGC
>PXYR01000132.1 GCA_003023665.1 Bacteroidota bacterium | reverse complement strand
CTCAGATTGCTCTAATTGTGGAAAGTAGTGATCCATTTATGCGAGTTTACACAGCATCAGAAGTAAGAAGCTGCGGCAATGATGACTTGTTGGAATTACTACATGAGGGACATCAGAGCAGGTTTGGCGGAGATCTAGTTTTCTCTTTACAGCCAAATTGTATTTTCTACGGCCCATATGGCTCTACACACGGCTCAGGTTTTCTATATGATACGCACGTACCTTTTATTCTCCTAGGACTAGAGATTGAACCTAGCGAAAGTTTCGAAAAAATACCCGTTAGCGCTATTGTGGATAAAGTAGCAGAACTATCCAATCTACCTTTTGCACCAAACAGCTTGATTCACTAGAAAATAAGTAGTTAATGAAACTTTAGTATTTTCATTTCTTAGATAACTAAACAAAAGAACATTCATTATGAAAAAAATTGCACTTTTTGCATTTACGAGCGCGCTATTCCTTGCATCTTGCACAGGAACATGTGATTGCGATTACTTAGTTGACAGTTACACAAGCACACCGGTAGATGGTTATGTTTTAAATAGTTCTGCCACTATTGCAGAAGACACTTGTCTTGACGCTGGTGTTATAGATACTTCTTACTCCGGAGGAGGGGCATTTATGACTGTGGCGCGCGTTGAATGTCCTTAAGCCACCCATTGTATTAGAGAAAATAAAAAAGCCCGAATGACAAGCATTCGGGCTTTTTTTTATTTCTATCAAGTCAAATTACTTCAACCCGTCTTCAATCATTTTATTGAATTCATCGAGTTTAGGAAGAACCACTATACGTGTACGACGGTTGGCTGCACGACCCTCGCGAGTATCGTTAGATGCAACAGGTACATATTCACCACGTCCTGCAGCAGTCATGCGTTCTGGTGCAATAGCAAAGTCATTCTGAAGCGCACGAACAATATTCGCAGCACGAAGTGCACTTAATTCCCAGTTATCTTTAATGCAATCAGTAGCGATAGGGTCTGTATCTGTGTGACCTTCTACTAAAATCTCTAAAGTAGGTTTTGCCGTCATAATCTTAGCTACCTTACCTAAAACTGATTTGGCATCCTTACTTACATAAGCTGATCCTGGACGGAACATAAGCTTATCTGATAAATTCACGTAAACAACACCCTTCTCAACACTTATTTGAACGTCTTCGTCGTTCATATCACCAAGTGCTCCTTTCAAAGAAGTGACCAATGCAAATGTCACGCTATCTTTGCGATTCATTGCATCTTGAAGATTAGTAATTGTAGATTCCTTTTCATTGATGCTCTCTAGGGTCTTCTCCATATTCTGAGCGTTTGTTGCACTCATACGAGTTAGATCACCAACCTGATTCATCAAATCTGAAGATTGTGCACGTAGTGAAGCTAATTCTTTAGCTTGTGCATTCTTCTCTGCGGTGGTCGCAGCCAATTCCATTTTTGTGTTGCTCAATTTATCAGAAGTTGCTTTTTGCATTTCTTCCAATTCAACATATTTCTGCTTACTTACACAGCTTGACAATGTCAACGCAACTGCAGCAGCTAAAACGAATACCTTTTTCATTATATATATTTTAGGTTTTCTAATAGCGCAAAAATAACAAACTAATTGAGCCCTCAAACCTAGATTAAAGAAGATTTTTATTAGCTTTCAGGTGTTTAAAAGTAAAAATCATGAAAAAATTCATACTCACCCTGAGTTTAGTTGTATTTGGTGCTGGTGTATCTGCACAAGAAAAGCCATCAAATGATACCAATCCTTCCAAAGAAGTTGTAGCAACAGCGAATAAAAAAGCATGTTGTAGTGATACTAAAACAAAAACAAGTTGCTCCAAAGTTGATAATACGGCCTCTACCATAACAGCTTCTACAGAAACAGCTGTTGCAGAAGTGGTTAAGTCTGAGAAATCTTGTTGTACTGAATCCAAAGGCACCGCGGTAGCATCATCTGAAGGGTCTAATAATGGCAACAAAAATGCTAATGATACTCAAAAGAAAAGCTGTTGTAGTCAGAGTTCAGAGAAGTCAGGCTGTTCGTCAGCAGGGACCAAATGATAATTAGTCATAAATAAAAAAAGCGCCTATTCGGCGCTTTTTTTATACCCGTTTTTTCCTTAATGCGGCTGTTCCGCCAAATAATCATCTAAGAAGGTTCTCATTGTGGTCTCAATATCTAAATTCTTGGCAATGATGTTTTTATCTGCATCCAATATGAGTTTCTTGGGCGTGGAGGGAATGTAGTAAAACCATTGAAAGTTTGGTCTGTCATAATCACTCTCAAAACCATTTAGCCAGTCCAAGTCATATTTTTCTATAAACTTATTCCAATTATCAAGCTCTAGTTCAAGGGTAATAGCAAGTACTTGAACTCCCCTATCCTTATATTCGTCATACAATGCTTTCAACTTAGGCGTTTCCTGACGACAATGTCCACATTCACTACTCCAGAAATAAAGTATGGTGATAGGGCTTTCAACCTCGCTCAACAGCATGCGATTTCCGTCCCTTGTATCAAAAGGGAAGTTCTTCGCTGGATTTCCAATGAGTTCAGTTGCCAAACCTTCTGACTTGGTTCTGATTTTCGCAAGGTCTTCCTTGGACATCCAATCGGCAAAACCCGTATTGTAAAACTTATTGGCCAGCCAAACGAAAACGGCGTCCTCTCCCATGAAGCTGGAGGTTTCGTATTGGTAGGTAAGAACGGAAACTAAGAACTTCTTAACCTGAACATCCATAGGTTGCGAAAACAATCGTTCTAGGTAAAAAATAATAGTATCAGGTTCATGACCAAGAACCTGGTCAAAATATATCTTACGGTTATTTTCAAAAAAAGGATTGATTAAAGTGCTTCTAGACTTGAGATTGGTATAGTCCCAGAAATGAGCCCTTAGCCAATAAACATTTGTATCGCTATTTAGTGGTAGGATCTGCGGTAACAGAAAGTCTTTTAATGCCGTATCCTTGATTTCCAATAAATAAGCCCTCATCTGTTCTTCTTGAACATCTTTTTTAGCCGCGAATTTCTTGAACGCGTCAAACTCATCGTTACCCGGGCCTTCAATTAGAACATTTCGAATTTTATTATAATCTCCCGTAAATTGAACATTTCCGGTAGAAATAACGAAATCAAAAGTATGATCGCCATCAATATATACAACAAAAACACCTCGTTCTGGATGCTTCCATTCTAATTCAAAACAACCATTGAAAACAGGGATATTCTCTCTTACACTTAAACTTGCCATACGAGGGTAGGCAATCTTTATGGAACTAATGCTATCAGGAAAATTGGTAAGACATCCTGAAATTATTGGGTTTTCTTGAGCAAATAATCCAAGGGAAAGTCCAATGAAATAGGTTAAAAGAGCTTTTTTCATCAAAAAATAGAGTTATTGGCAATTTACAAATTCGCAATCGAAGTGCTCCATTTTTGGTGAGTGTCCTCAAACAATTTTATTAGTTCCCGAGTTTTTTGTGAGCCTGTCCGATTTTGCAAAATTCTCCCATCTACCTCCATAATAGGCGTTAGTTCCCCCATAGATCCTGTCCCGAAAGCCTCGTCAGCAGCATAAAGCTCTGTTAAAGAAATATTTCGCTCTTCAACCTCAATTGCGTTTTCTCTAGCTATTTCTATAACTAGACCTCGAGTTATTCCGTGCAGGCACGCATCAGCTGTTGGAGTGAGTAGTCGACCATTTTTAACTAAAAAAATGTTGGTGCCATTCATCTCCGCAATAAACCCTAAGTTGTCTAACATTAAGGCAGAATCAACTCCAGCGTGATTTGCCTGAATCTTTGCCAAGATATTATTAATGAGATTATTGTGGTGAATTTTTGAATCCAAGTGCATTGGACTATTTCTGCGAACCGTTGATGTAATGATGCGTATTCCTTTTTCATTATCATAAACTGGAGGTTTCCATTCTGCTAATACAATTAAGGTACAGCCATTTTGGTTTAACCTTGGGTCCATTCCGGAGGTAATTTTCTCTCCTCTAGTCAGGGTCAATCGGATGTGGGTATCCGTTGTCATACCATTTTCTTCCAAGGTGGCTTTGATTGCTTTCCGAATGAAATCTCTTGAGGGGATTTTCTCGAAGGCCATTGCAAGGGCACTATCTTCCAATCGATCTAAATGACGATCCAAGCAATAAACGCCTTGTTGATACACGCGCATTCCTTCCCATACGGCATCTCCTCCCTGCACCGAGCTGTCAAAAACGCTGATTTTGGCATCATCCCTATGCACTAAATCATGGCCCACCCAAACTTGAATATTTTTATTTCTTTTATCGAATTGTTGCAACATAACTACTAAAATTTGAGTCTGCGTTTGTAAAGTTCTTCGTACGCGGGTAAGGTAGAAGCAACCAATTTTTCGTGGTCAGCTTTGAGACGATTCGGCATGGATTTAGCTGGGCCAAACCCATCGCTTTTATGCACATTACCATACCAATAGGGCCACCAAGGACCGTCATATTTCTTCCTTCCCTGAGGCCAATTCAACATTTTTTCAGTCCAAACCAAATCTAGTGCCTCACAGACTAGGGCCATATTTTTTTGGGGGTTCTGAAGCATTTCATCTGAGTCTACCACAACTTTGTGACCATTGAAATCATTCAATTGCTGCCATTGCTGCCATTGCTGAATAAGACCAATATCCTTTAAGGACATTTTATCAATGACTTTAGTAAAACTCTCCACAACCTTACGCGGGTGACGAATCCAAAATAAATAAGCGGTTGGCTTCACCCATTCTAATGATCTATTCTCCTGATGATGAGCCATGTTTTTTAAATAAACCTCTTTTGAATCTTTAAGCAATGTCATCTTTTGTTGGATAGACTCTAATGAGGTTGGCCAATTTTTTAAGACTACATCCTTACCAGGGTGATTAATCTTAGAATCATTCAAATAAACACCATATAATGGCTCATCAAAGACGGCACATCCGGGTCGTTGAGCAAAACTGTACATGATTGC
>PXYR01000131.1:2697-4995 GCA_003023665.1 Bacteroidota bacterium | reverse complement strand
ATCCTTGTATCTACGAAAGGAATTCGAGATCACTGACTTGAACGATATCACTCAATTATTATTTCATGCAGATTACGACGACGGCTTCATCGCCTACCTGAATGGAATAGAAATCATGCGATCCACCAATTTCAATTCATTTAATCCGGGTTATACTGAATTGACCAATTCAAATCACGAAGCAGTTTTATACAACGGTGGTATTCCAGAATCTAAGTTCTTTAATACCGATGAGGTCGCTGAAATATTGGTACAAGGAACCAATATTTTGGCTATTCAGATACATAATGCATCAACAACCTCATCGGATATGAGCGGTAATTTTTTCCTCTCCGCCGGGATTGCCTCAACTACGTTTAAGTATCAATCCATACCAAGTTGGATTGAACCTCCTTCTATCAATGCACATGCGAGTTTTAAATTATCTCATGGCGAAACTATCGTCATAAGTGATACCGGTGAATATGTCTTAGACAGCATCTTAATACCAAGTAACATTACTAATACTATATCCCACGGTAGAATCCCAGATGGCATAGGGAGCTGGTGTTATTTTAATAGTCCTTCACCCAATCTGTTGAACGATCAAAATGTTTGCTTTTCATCAATAACAAATGAGCCGATTACGGATTTATTCTCTGGGTGGTACCCGTATCCTTTTCAAGTAAATGTCTCTACCTCTTCCAATGCGACTACCTATTACACAACTAATGGTGACATTCCAGATACCGATGATTTTGTTGTGAATGGCCCCATCAATATCAATTCATCTACGGTATTGAGCTTAAGGTCATTCAGCAATGGTAATCAGGAACTTCCAAGTGCTGTTGTTGACCGAACGTACATTGTCAATGAGGAGAATCATAACCTACCCGTTTTTTCTATCATAACAGATGAAGATAATTTATGGGATTGGTTCACAGGCATCTATGTTTCCGGTCCCAACGCCGGTACCGACTACCCTTTTTTTGGAAGTAACTTCTGGGAACCATGGTCAAGGAGGTCTAGAATGGAATTTTTTGATGCCTCTAAAACCAAACGATTTGACGCAGAATTCGATTTAGAAATACATGGGGGTTGGTCTAGAGCACAGCCTCAAAAATCTTTTAGGATTGACACCAAGCCCACGTACACAGGAGATGTTGAGTACGCCCTGATTCCAAAAAAACCGCACATCACGCAATACAACAACTTCAACATACGTAACGGCGGTCAACACAATTGGTCCGACCGTATACAAGATGCCTTGATAAGTAGGCTCGCAGAAAATACCCATATTGACAGAATGGGCTACCAACCCTGTATTATTTATCTAAATGGGGAGTATTGGGGGCTTTATGGAATTCGCGAAAAGATTGACGAACATTATGTAGAAAGTAATCACGGGATTGATAGCAAGAAAGTTGATTTATTAAATAAAGACGGTGCACTTTCGGGTTCAGAGGATCATTTTTTAGAATCCTATGACTTGATTATGAACTCCAATATTAATGACCCCGGTTTCATTGAAATGTTCAGTTCGAGATTTGACTTCAATAACTATATAGATTACTTCATATTTCAAACTTATATACAAAATATGGATTGGCTTGGAATCGCTTGGGGCTTGAACAATATCAAGCTCTGGAGACCAGATTCTTTAGAGGGTAAGTGGAGGTATGTACTCTACGATACAGATGCCTCTTTCGGTTATTTTGGACAGAACATCTATGCGAACTACCTCTATTTTGCGCGCAATCCGAGTGTTCCTAATCCACACGCGCAAATTTTTAATCGCGCCCTAAATAATAATGATTTTAAATGCCAATTCACCAATAGATATGACGATCTCATCAATACTACTTTTCAAACTTCAAATTTCAACGCTGTAAGCTTGGAGTTGGCAGAAAGTATTGAAGAAGCCATCCCTGATCATATAGCTAGGTGGAGCGGTCAAGTTGGACCAGGTTCTTTTAATCAATGGGTAAATGCCATTAATGGCATTTCACAATACAACACCACGCGTATTGCCACTGCACGCCAGCATATCAATCAAACCCTATCGTTACAGGGACAACAATCGGTAAACCTGAGCGCATACCCGGTTGAATCTGGAATCATTCAAGTGAACAGTATTCAACCTAATTTACCTTGGAATGGAACGTACCACGGTGGTTGCCCTATTTCGTTAAAGGCTACACCCCAAAAAGGCTATATTTTTTCTCATTGGTATTCCACCGTTGCATCATTCTCAAACCTCACAGCAGATTCCATTCAAGCTAACCTTACGATAAATACTAATTTCGTTGCTCATTTTGA
>PXYR01000131.1:0-2284 GCA_003023665.1 Bacteroidota bacterium | reverse complement strand
CCTATTTTATTCAAGTAATGACGCCAAATAAGATGTATTCGGAAAAGTTTATTCTCACCGAATAACAATTTTATTTGTACCCGTTTCTTAGGGGCTTTACACGTGTCTATTTCTTAATCAAGCGTACAATTTCGCTTCCAGCTGCGGTAGTAACCTTTGCATAATACACCCCTGCAGCATACTTAGTACCGTCTATAGCAACTTCGAGTCCCTGATTACTTTTGGATTGGTCAATTAATTGACCTTTGACATCATAAACTTTTACTTGGAAGGATGAACCCATTGTGTTGGAGAGCACCCAATAATTAGAAGATGGGTTTGGCCTAACTACAAAGGCATTCGCTCCATCATTTTCTTCAACAGAAAGAGGAACGTTTGCGTATTTGATATCATCAAAATAAAAAGTAGAGGCAATAGTTCCGTCACCCACATTGGCACTACCAGCCACAAAATCAAACATCAAAGCAAAGGTTGGCAAATCTGTTGGCGCATTGGTAAAATCAAAGGATAATGTTTCCCATTCTTCTGTCTTTGTTGTTTGCACACTTCGTTCTTCGCCCCAAAACGGCTTCTCTGCCTTCAATGTTATGTATGTTCCAATGGGCGCTGAAGTCAACACTTTCATGGTGATTACCGGATGATTAACAAAGTCTATATTATTTGAAAACGTAATGCTTGTACCGCCATAAGGAGCACCCAAGTATCTTACCACCTTTCCAACATTTGAACTGCCATTATCTGCACTTACTAATGGATTGGGTAAACTTTCCATAATTGCGCTTTCAAAATCAAAAAAGTGTCTATCCGTTGTTCCTGATTCAAAGGTCACCGGTAATCCCGATCTGGGAGTAGCAATGATACCCGGTTCTTGCTTAATATCGTCTATATAAAACGTTTTGCCACCGCCATCAGTAAAAGGTTGAGGCATAATAACCAAATCTACACTTCCAAAAGGAGCTGGAATACCAAAATCAAAGGTCAATGTTTCCCATGCACCACTTACGGTTGTTACCGCATCTACTTCGCACGTATAAGGGTTCTCTAATTTCACTTTTATTACGGTTCCCACAGGTTCATTAGTAAAAACCTTCATAGACAAGGTACTCGTTGCTGCGCTTGAAAAATCCAAGGAAGAGACATTGGTTATTTTCCCGCCAGCCCAGATATCTGCAACATTAACTTTTACGATTTCCGCGACGTTAGCACTAGAATTTCCTGTGCTGTTTGGATTAGGAACAATAGTGAATGTAGCTCCGTCATAACCAATCATGCCTGGAGTATTGTTTTCAAAATCAAAAGGAAAAGATTGGCCAAAGCTGCTAAATGCAGCCAACATAAGGAAAGAGATAAAACTTGTTTTCATGAAATTTATAATGTTAAGATGTGTTTATGTCGAGCGGCAAGATAGGCAATCTCTGAGACTCTTGAAGTATACCCGTGTTAATAACTCCAAGAGTCTTGCATCAAACCCTACCATTGAAAAACGAAATTTGAATGAACACTTTTGGCGCACTTAAAACCACTTTATGCATCCGCTTAAAAAAGACGAACACGCACTGATCAATAAAATGAAGTTTGAGACTAAAAATGTACTCGAACACCTGAACCGTGTTGCGGACCAAAGCAAAAAAATCAATCGCCAGGAAATAGAACGTAGATTAACGGAGCTTTCGAGATACTCAAAAAAACTCGCTCTTATTCAAAGAAAAATAGATTTAGAAATCGAAAGGGAAACATAAAGTGAACTTTTTTTTGAGTAAATCGTTGTTGTAACAACTATATTTCGACATCATATGAAAACTGTTTTTCATCCAGCATCAGAGAGAGGCTCTGCAAATCACGGTTGGCTCCAGAGTCAACACAGTTTCAGTTTTGCCAACTACTACAATTCAGAGAAAATGAACTTTGGACTGTTGCGCGTACTCAATGACGACACAGTTGCACCTGGCAAGGGGTTTGGCAAACATCCACATGACAACATGGAGATTGTTTCAATACCTCTAAGCGGTGATTTAGAGCATCAGGATAGCATGGGCAATAAGACCATTATCAAAGAAGGAGAAATACAAGCAATGAGTGCAGGTACAGGTATTTTTCATAGTGAGTTTAACGCAAGCCAATCTCAAGAGGTTAAATTCCTACAAATTTGGATTTTTCCCCGTGAAAAAGACGTTTCACCACGGTACGATCAAACACAATTGCCTGACCTAGTCAAAACAGACACCTTACACCAAGTACTCAGTCCTAAAGAAAGTGATGCAGGTATTTGGGTGCATCAGGACGC
>PXYR01000130.1 GCA_003023665.1 Bacteroidota bacterium | reverse complement strand
GCGGTAGTTCCTGACCTGGCCAGCCCTGTGATAAGAACCCGTGAATAATCTCCTTTAAAAGAAGCCTCCGCTCCAATATTTTTAATTTGACCTGCGAGAAGCTTTCTCCCTATGTGATAGTTGTCCAATACTAGGCGGTGAAAAAGCTGCGAAAGTTCGCTGTAAGCGCTGTTTGATTTTTTGGTAAGTATAAAAGGAACAACAGAGCCAACACTCACCGAAATAAGTGCCCAACTTGAATTAAATATACTGTCAAGAAGTATTTTGGGAAGCAACCACCCTAAAGCATAGACGTCTAAAACTACAATTAGCAAGCTTCCTAAAAGCCGCAATAGCGTTAAAGTCGTTTTGCTTGACGCTGAATTCATGGCGGTTATCTTGGCAGCATCATTTGCCGGGGCAACTAAGACATTGAGCAACGCTACACTGGCGGTTGCTGTTTCAAAAAAGAGGTTTTTCATCCACAAGATGCTTTGACCTAAAAGCAATCCTGCTCCGAACGCACAGCAGTAGGCAAGCACGCTGTTTCCTTTTATAGTGGAAAGAATATCTGTTAAAGAAGCATCTAGAAACAGCAACAGAACACCGGCAATAACAGAACATAATAAAAGTACATTCAGCGGACTGAAAGAAAGGGACTGTAACGCCGTAGACTTGGGGCCTTTAACCTTTCTGTTGCCACGCAAAACGTAAAAGAGGGAAGCCGCAATAATTATTGCAACAAGAATGGCGACCCATAACGGTAACCCCTGTAAGTTGTTGTTGTACTTGCCGTTTGATTTGGCCCCAATAAGCAAAGGGTTGAAGGTAACAATGACGGCGAGTGCGGTAAAAAGAGGGGCATAAAATCCCCAGGATAAAGAGGAGGAAGCAGGCTTATTTTTGGTTGGTTCGGCAATATATTTTGGAGCTTTAACCAAGCTGTACCACAAACGATACCCGAAAGAGAAAGCAATCAACACTAAGATAAGTACGATTAAAACTGCCGCCCCTACACCTAGGCCAGGACCAATATAAAAGAATGTGCTTGACAAAGACTCCATGTTTGAGCCTGCAAAATAGGCTACTTCTTGTGAATGGCTATACCCTAGCCAATCAGAAATTCACGTTCTTTATCAATAGATGAGTAAAACGTTAATTTTCGTGAAAATTTAAACCATATATTCGTTCTGAATAATTGTATCCTATGTCCGAATTACTCCATATATCCACCACCATGTTTTTCAAGTTCGCTTTGATGGTGGTTTATAATCTTGTGCAGCTGGGGATTGTGAGTCGTCATAACAGAACCACACGAACTAATGTGAGTAGCTTTTTCATCATTGCAGTTGTGGTGTTTTTCCTCTCCTACGTCTTAAGCACCTTTGAAATGCAAATAGGGCTCGCCATAGGAATGTTCGCGATTTTTGGAATAATCCGCTATCGTACAGAAACTCTTAGGCCTCAAGAAATGACCTATTTGTTCGCCTCACTTGGAATAGCCGTAATTAACGCTTTGAGCTCCGAGGCTATAAGCTTTGCCGAATTAATTTTAATCAACGCAACCGTATTGGCTTGTATTTATATACTTGAAAAATTCTTGTTGGATAAACCGGAAGAAGAGCCAAAGCCTACCACTAAGAAAGTTACCGTGGTTGTAGCTACAAAAGATCTAACAAAAGATTATGTGGACAAGAGAGTTAAAGAGCTTGCAGAAACTCTTGGCGTTACTGTGGTTAAGTTTCATATTTCAAAAGTGGATCATGCAGAAGGTACAGCACAGATAAATGTCATTTATGAAATCTAGGTTTCTTCTCGTCGTTTTATTTGGGTTTTGTGGATCATTTCTATTGGCACAGTCAGAAGATACTGTTTCAACAATCAACCCAAGGTTATGGACCAAGGTTACGTATCGATTTAAGCCAGCCAAGAAACTGAATATTGACGTGAGCGCTCTGTATAGAGACGAAGGAGGTGATGAAGGCAAGAATAGTTTAATATCTGAGATTCAATTTAATCTTGAGCAAAGCAAAACATTGACTATTGCCACAGAATTTAGGCATTATTCGATTTTTGTGGTGGACGGCCTTGATCAAAGGTGGAGAGCGCGCGTTTCGGCTACTAAATCCTTTGATATAGGCAAGGACGACTTTTCCATTCGTTTAGGAGCTCAACACAGAGAGATTATTTCAGGCGGTGGATCAGCAAGGGCGGACGCTAGGTTTCGAGGCAGCTATACAAAGAGCATTAAAAACTGGAAATGGGATCCAACAATATATTCAGAGTATATAGGGTCTTTTTATTCCGAAAAACCAGACAAACAGAGCAGTCGCCTTCGTTTGGGTATTGAGACAGATAACAAGGTGATAGGAGGCAAGCTAAGCGTTGGATATTTTTACCAACACGACTTTAGGGAGTCAGCAGCTCATTACAACACCTTATCCATAGGCTACCGGTTTTAAGTTAAAGAGTAGCTACAGCAGCTCTCTTTTGGAAAAGCGAGAGCCTTATTTAATACCATAAATTTTAAGCGCCTAATAGTCCCGCTAATCTTTTGCCAACCGCGGCTCCAATGGCGACGCCCATTCCTCCTAAACGTATTCCTGCAACCAAATGGGGGTCTATTCTTTTAATTACAGGTTTTTTGTTTTCGCCAAAGGCCATTATTCCTGACCAAGCTTGGTCGATTTCTATGTGAGACTCTGCTCCAAAGAGCATGCGAAGGTCAGATTTTAGTGAGTCTTCTATTTTCTTGTTTATTCCGTTTTCAAGAGTGCTTTCTCCTTCTCGGTCCAAGTGTCTGCCTCCACCTATCAACAATCGATTATTAATGGTCCTGAAGTAGTTGTATCCTTCATGGTAATGGAAGGAACCCTTCCAGTTGAACGCTTCGTTTGGCTTGCTAAGCAGAATCATTCCGCGCCCCGGCTCTATGTTTTCCTCCGGCATAAACCTTTTGCTAAAGGCATTTGTACATAAAGCTACTTGCGTAGCAATCAATTCAACAGACTCGCCTAAGGTTTTTACTAGTACTTTCTTCCCTTGGTTGTAATCGTCAATTTGTAATACCTCAGTTTGCGTGAAGCTAACAACGCCTGCTTTGGATACTTTTTCTTGTAACGCCGCTATCATTTCCCCGGTATGAATAGTTCCTTCAAGCTTGTTTCTTATTAGGCAATCTACTTTTGATGAAAAGCCGAACCCCTTTTTTGTAACAACAGAATAAGGCCTCTGTCCTAGGTAGGGCTCAATGAGATTGTTAAAGAACTCAACACGTTGTTCATCTGGTGAATCAAAGCAAACTTCATAGCCTCCAACTTCTTGGTATTGTATACGGTCATCACCCAACTCGTTACGCAGTATTTGAAGTCCGTCATAACGGCTCATTACAAGAGACGCCGCCTCTGAATGTCCCAAATTCTTGAGGTCATTCTCTAGTTCTGAAATAGACCCAAAACAAGCGAATCCTGCATTCTTTGTTGACGCTCCTTCTGGAAACAACCCCCTTTCTAAAACGGCGACCCTGTGTTTAGGGTGTTGTTTTGAATAAAACAACGCAGTAAAAAGGCCAACAATTCCGCCGCCCACCACTATTAAATCAAACTGGCGTAACGTTGTTTTTTCCCAATAGCTTAACACGTATTGTTTTTGTTTAGTTACGCTCAAGGTAACTTAATTCAAGCGTAAAACTAGAACTTTCAATATCTTGCTCCGCACGCAGCGCTAACATGAAAACAACCGCACGCACCTTTAATGAAACTGTTTTTGCTAAGATTGGGTTTTTAGTCTGTTGGATTCCGGTGCTTTATTTTGATTCAGCGTATTCCAAAATAGAAGGAGGAGTTTGGATCACCTGTCTTTTAACCGCAATCTTATTTGTGTTTCAGTATAAAAAGGCAACGCTTCGACTGCGTCTTTTGATGATTCTCATTGTACCGCTGTCTTATATTGGAGAACTGATTTCAACTGAGGTTTTGGGATTGTACGCGTATAGATTAGGTACCGTTCCGTTATACATTCCCATTGGCCATGCGGTAGTTTATGCATCTGCCTGCCAAATATTTCTTGCCGAGCCGATTAGAAAATGGGTACAAATCAGAAGAAACAAAATCTTGGGAGCGTATGCTCTGCTGTTTTTGTTGGTTCTACTGTTTTTGGAGGATACGCTAAGCGCAATCATGGGCGCATTTTTGTTTTGGATGCTGATTAAAAAACGCAACCACAGCATATATCTAATTATTGGCTGGGTAGTTCTATATCTTGAGATTATAGGCACCTCTTTAGGGAATTGGGCATGGGACCAAAACCCATTTGTATTTCACACTACCAACCCGCCATTAGGTTCGGTTATGATATATGTGGGCGGCGACGCCCTTTTAAATAAAACACTTAGAATAGCCCTAAGGATAAGAGGCAGGCTTGTGCCTTAATCTTTGATAATTTTAATCACCCTTACTTGGCCTTCTGCACTATGCCCTTCATCAAGGCTATCAACTGAAAGTATGACCTTGCCCTCCTCATTGTGAATGACGTCAATGTTCATGCTTTTGAGAATTTCTAATTCATCTCCATCAGAGGTAATCCAGCTATCCGTTTCAGTGATGACGTGTCCTTTTCCTTTAATAAAAGGATGTGGCCCCATTGCTGCAGGTCCCGAGGTACGGCCTAATAAGAATCCAAGTATTCCAAAGATTACTGCAATTAGGGTAAAGGCAAACCAATTTTCATTGAGAGTTTTCATAAGACGATTTTAGATTCGCTGCAAAGTATGATGATTAGCGGAGCCAAAAGACTAATGGGATGTTAAAGCGTAAACCGCTGACCGAATTCAGCGAATCTAAATCCACTAGCTTCTATTACTATTCTACCTGGATTCGTTTTGTTTCTAGTTGGGTTGCTGTGGTTGAGGTGAATGAAATGAACTTTGTTACGATCTTCTTGCGCGAGGTGTTTCAGTAATTGAACACTTTCGGAAATGAAAGGGTGTGGTACTTCAGCCATTGGACGAGGTACTTCA
>PXYR01000022.1 GCA_003023665.1 Bacteroidota bacterium | reverse complement strand
ACAGGTGCTTCTTCTTCAGCAGCCTCAGCGGGTGCATCTTCCGTAGCAGCTTCAGCAGGTGCTTCTTCTGCAGCAGCTTCAACAGGTGCTTCTTCCGCAGCAGCCTCAGCAGGTGCTTCTTCCGCAGGTGCGAGAGCAGCAGCTATTGCGGCAGCACGTGCCTTATTTACTTCAGTTTCAGCAGCAAGTCGTGCATTTTTATCTGCAGCCTTTTTCGCGTCAATTGCTTTTACATTAGCACCGATTTTAGACTCTTTATCATTGAGCCAAGCGTCATATTTAGCATCTGCTTGTTCTTGAGTAAGAGCGCCTTTACGAACACCTTCAAGTAGGTGCTTTTTCATCATCACACCGCGGTAGGATAGGATAGAGCGCGCAGTGTCTGTTGGCTGTGCACCTTTCATAACCCATGCAAGAGCAGAATCAAAATTTAAATCGATTGTTGCAGGATTTGTATTAGGATTGTATGTGCCTAATTTCTCAATGAAGCGACCGTCGCGTTTTGCTCGAGCATCCGCGACAACGATAGAATAAATTGGACGTGCTTTACGACCACCTCTTTGCAAACGAATCTTTGTTGCCATAATTAATTGTTTTAAAAGGGTCCGAAACCCCGTTAATTAATAAATAATTGAGCGGCAAAAGTAATCAAATAATTAAAGCAGAAATAAAACTGGTTCAACTTTCAACATGGATAATTTTTGAACCTTCTTCTTCCATTTTAAATTCGAAAGGAAAAGCATCCAAATCGGCCATAGCAGCATCTAAACTAGCGTGTTTGTCTTGATCCGCATAAAAAAGCATAAATCCACCACCGCCTGCTCCTAGTAGCTTACCTCCGCGGGCACCAGAATTCATTGCGGTATCATAAAGTGTATTAATGCGTGGAGTGGTAATTCCCTTAGCCAGACTCTGTTTAAGTAACCAATTTTCATGGAGGATGTCACCAAAAGCATTCAAATCGCCCAAGGCTAATACTTCTTTTAGTTTATAGACTAAATCCACCATATGCTCCAAGGCCTGAAATTTATCTGTTTGAGCAGTATTCTTATTTTGTTCTGCAAGAATTTTACTAGCACTTCTCTGATTACCAATGTAATACAACTTAAGATTACAGTTTAAAGTTTGGCGAGTTTCTGTACTTATTAAAACCGGATCTACGTGCACCGATCCATCTGAATTAAATTCAATGACGTTCAATCCTCCAAAGGCAGCAGCGTATTGATCTTGTTTTCCAATTGGTTCTTTCAAAAGATCTATCTCAATTCTACAAGCTCCAGCACCCAATTTCTCCTTGGATACCGTTTTATTCGTATACGCACTTAAATTGTGAAGCAAGCCTACTGTAAAACTTGAGCTACTACCCATTCCTGTGCCACCCGGTATATCTGCAATAGAACTCACCTCTATACCATTTAGATCAAAATCTTTGAGAACGGTTTTTAGTATCGGATGTTTGAGTTGATTTACGTCGCTTACGGTTTCAGTTTGAGAATATTTACATCGAATCTTATCTCTTTCAAAAAACTGGTGCGTACTGATGTACATGTATTTATCTATAGTTGTACTCAGTACAGCTCCTTTTCTAATACTAAAGAAACTCTCTAAATCGCTTCCGCCTCCTACAAATGAAATCCTGAATGGGGTTTTGGTGATAATCATAGCGCTAAAGTAGTGGATTGTTCAAAACCTAAAGTTTTCCAAGCTGAAAAATATTCCTCTAACTACCGCGTAATTTTAGGTATATAATCTCAAAATATTATTCCGCCATGAAAAGATATCTCATTATCGTAATGCTATTCAGTTCTTCATTTATTCTAAGTGCTCAGCGCCGAATAATTCATGTACCTGCGCCACAGCCTCCAACTGTTCCTATTGATGGTGGATTGGCTGTAGTTCTTTTAGGTGGGGGACTGTTGGCCAAAAGAACGATTAATCAACAAAACCAATAAATCATATTATGTATAACTCTTTAGAACTTATTCAAAGTAAGAGCACTTTTCAAATTCAGAAGTACGGAGCATCTATCATGTTTCAAAGTAGGGATTTTCAAAATTCAGTTGTCAAGGAATTGAATGCATGCTGGCAGGACATTACCGCAGTCATGATGGATTATCATGAACATGAACAGCTTAAGGAACAAATCAAGATATTGGAGCAATTCTCTTGGAACATTGCAAAATTCACAGCCTTACTTCCCCATTTGCCTGAGCATATAGTGGTTTTTCCCCCTAAAGAAGAAATGAGTAAACAAAGCAATGTGTTTTACTTTGAATTAATGAAGGAATGCGCCCGTAAAAGCAGCCAATTCAACTATTTAAAACAAATCCATTAAATCTATAACGAAATGAAAACAACTATTAGCCAACCACTATATCAAGAAGCAATGTCTATTAATCGCTCCATTCAGCGACTAACCAAAGGATACCACAGCAACGGTACATTCAATCTCGCATTCAAAATTAAAGATGATATTATCAATTTGTGTAATGAACTCGATCAAGGTGTTGCAGCTAGGTACGAGCACACTTTTGAGAATTACTACGGAAAGGCTATCCAATCAGCCAATGAATTGCTAGAGCATATCAGGATTGCAAATTCAGCACGAATGCTGAAAGGTGGTTTTCCATCTGAACTTACCGAGCGTGTGAAATTGCTTCAAATGAAGCTTATCTTAGTCCTAGAATTATTTAAGACGGATGTTCCTTTGGACTATATCACATTATCTAGCTGGGCGCGTCAAAAAATTTCAATGAATTAATGAACAAGGAGGAAATCATTGGCTTGACTTGGTGGGCACGGCAGCGTGTACGAGGTTTTATGACCGGTTTGCATAAAAGCCCTGATTTTGGATTTAGCCTTGATTTCGCTCAACACAGAGAATATGTACCGGGTGATTCACCAAAATTCATTGATTGGACCGTTTTAGCAAGACAGGATAAATATCTGACCAAACAGTTTGAGGCGGAAAGTAATTTGCGGGCTTATTTTCTTTTAGATTCAAGTTCTTCCATGTATGGAGAGGACGGCGAACGATGGGATTACGCGGTCAGGCAGATTGCTCTTTCTGCTGCGTTGCTTTCCAAACAGAGAGATGCATTAGGACTATTGGATGTACGTGAGGAAGACCTCTTTTTTTTTCAAGCTAAAAATACAGATGAGGCAGTAGAACAAATACTCTACCACATTGCGGAGCGTTCACAATCGGCGCAAAATAATGGAGACTTAGAGGGTGCGATTTCTATGTTATTATCTGAAATAGCTCCTAGGAGCGAAGTGCTTTTTTTGACCGATCCGTACCATGAAAACTTAGAATTGCTTTGTGAAAGGCTAGGGGCGTTCGTAGATGCCGGACATTATGTCAAAATCTTAATGCTAGTGTCTAAAGAACGCGAATTGCAACCTTCATACTATGCAGGTGAGTTTGTTAGAGATTCCGAAAATGGTATGAAAACTGTTTTATCTGCACAAGAATCGAAATCGCTGAACGATTACATTGAAAAACAGCTGGAAACCGTAAAGAATAGCGCAGCATCTTTTGGAATAAAGTCCAATGTATTATTCATTGAGGATGAACCGCTGTTTAGCTTTAGTAAGTTATTGGAGCCTTAGGGAGATTGGACCATTAATTCTCTGAAACACTCGATGCTGTTGAAGCCATTAAGTACTTGTTGCATCCAGAGAGCTGTTGAGACATGATATAAGCAGTGTACAATTGCTGAAGCCCTCTTAGTAGAACAACAATAATTATTATTGAGTCAAAATCAGCACCCATTCCTAGGCGGGTATTTAGATATAAAGCAAGTAGTAATGAGGAAATTATAACTATTTCTCTAAGGTTTTTGTTGGTAGCATCCCAACGTGCTGCTTGGATTCTAGAGGCAGAAAGCGTCTTCAATTCTTCATTGCTCAAGTCATCCATTCTATTGGTTAATTCACTTGAGTTGGCATGCCAATAGTCTTGTTTGATTTTTATTCTTGACAATACAAGTGCCCAAATACCAATGAGTAATAATGTGCTTATTCCAAATCGCGGTGATAAGTAAATTCCAATCAATGTGAATACAATACCCGGTAATAATTGACTCCAGCCTACTAGTAGGAAATTGATAGACTGCACACTCTTCCCAAAGTTTACTTTATGTAATTGCCTGAATTCCTTGGATTGACCGTGACGAAAATGACTCAATAAATCAATTCTAGTTTTGGCATTATAAAATTGAGCTTGACGACCTACAAGGAATCTAAGCAATAAGATTATAGATAAAACAATTGAAAAATACGGAACGGATAACTCTTGTGAGCCAATGGTTACACTGTTGGTTCCCAAAAAGAGGCTTTTGATTAGTGGCAATGAAATAAGAATGGGCAATGTTTCAAGAATTCCGGAAATGCCTGTAATAAACAGTAACATCCTTAAACTGAATGCGGTCTGTTGGCCAATATAAAACCTACAAGCTAATTTGATGGAATTGGTTTTACTCATTCTAGTGCGGAATTCTTAACAATTTCTAGACCGTAGCCCGCAACACCAACTCTTTTAATGGGATTATTCGTGATTAAATCAATCTTTTTTATTCCCAATTGATGAATGATTTGTGCGCCGATTCCAAAGTCTTTGGCATCTTTCATAGACCCCAAACTATTCAGTGAACCGTCTTTTTTGAATTGGCGGATTCTGTTCAATATTTTATTCGAGCTTCGCTCTTGATTCATATATATAATTGCTCCGTTACCTCGTTTTGAAATGGTTGAGAGTGCTCTGCGGAAATTACTCGCTTCATTTGTTGTTAATGCATGGAATACATCATTTGCTATTCCTGCACTTTGAATACGTACTGGTATAATTTCATCCGTATTCCAATTTCCTTTTGTAAGCGCAATGTGCACTTGCTCATTGGTTTTCTGCTCAAAAGCATGCAGGGTGAATTTTCCAAATGGAGTGTCAATTTCAGCCTTCTCTGCGAGCTCAACCAAACTTTCCTTTTCCATTCTAAATGCCACCAAATCTTCAATACTAATGATTTTTAAATCATGTTTAGCCGCTATTTTTTTGAGTTGAGGAAGTCGAGCCATTGAGCCGTCTTCATTCATAATTTCCACAATAACACCGGCAGGCGCTTTTCCTGCCAATCGAGCTAAATCTACAGCAGCCTCCGTATGACCCACGCGACGCAACACGCCTCCAGGCTTTGCAATCAATGGAAATATATGTCCTGGTCTTGCGAGTTGTTCTGGTTTTATATTAGGGTCAACTAAAGCCTTAACGGTCATATACCTGTCATATGCTGAAATCCCTGTAGTACATCCTTCTCCAATTCGATCAATACTTACCGTAAATGCAGTTTTATTGGGGTCTGTATTGGTATGAACCATGGGCGGTAAATCCAATTCTTCAGATCGCTTGGGTAGAATAGGAGTGCAAATAAGTCCTCTACCTTCCGTTGCCATGAAGTTAATCATCTCCGGGGTAACGCATTCTGCAGCGGCTACAAAATCACCTTCATTTTCGCGATTTTCGTCGTCAACTACTATGACTACTTTGCCGTTGGCAATATCCGTTAGTGCCTCTTCGATTGTATTCAGACTCATTATTGATTTCTTTTGGTTGGTTGCCAAACGCTTGATTTTACGCCTTTTAAGTATCTAATATGACCCATGAGCATTGCCAAATTCATTGCGCAAAAATAGGCTACACGTCCGTGTATCTTCCATTTCACTAAAAGAAACTGAACGAAACAAAACATTAACAGCCCAATGCCCAAAAGTGTTGTGAGCGGATTCAGTATTAAAGAGAGTATCAATACAATTGCAATGTGCGGGGTAAACCAGCGTAAAACTTTATGAAAAAGAAAAGCGTAGCCCACTGGCCAGAAATTTTTGATCAGTACACTTTGAAATCTTTTTAAATTTTGAAAATTACCCAATGCTATTCTAGTTTTTCTCTTGTATTCTTCTGCAAGAGAGGTGCTAACCTCTTCTAGTCCAATAGCTTTAGGATTAAAGACTATTTGATATTGCTTCTCAACTATCTTCATAGTTTGGAAAAAGTCTTCCATAAAAGTTGCAGCAGGTATTACAGACCAAAGGTTTTTACGAATAGCATAAAGGCCGCCCTCCATACCTAAACAAAAACCAAAATGTTGACTCTCGCTTAATCGGATAACATTTTCCATTTGGAGATATTGGTTTTCAGCGATAGCGGTATGATTAGCATATTCACCATGATAGTGAAGCGAACCGGCAACAGCTCCCACCTTGTCCTCAGTAAATGAGTGCACCAATTCCTCAACGGTAGTTGGAGTGAATAAAATATTTGCATCCGTGGCAATAATGATCTCTGCATCTGCCATTTCAACGAGAATATTCATGATGCCTGACTTTCCCGTTCTTTCTTCCGCTCGGTATAGATGAATATTAGGATTTTCTTTTTGTAGTTCCTTGACGATTTCATCTGTACCGTCGTTGCTCTGGTCACTGCCAATCCAAATTTGAATCTTTTCCTTTGGATATGATGATTTTAGAATACTGTTTATTTTGAGTTCAATCACATCGCATTCATTATACGCCGCAAAGAGAACCGCCACGTTTGGTGCAAAAGCTTTATTCTTCTTTAGGTTCTTTTGTTTATCCAATCGTATATACCTAATAATAGGATATATGATGTATGTGGCACCCAGGAGGAGTGCGCAAAACAAGGAGATTGAAATTCCAATTATTTGGGCCATGCTTGTTGTATTGATGCCATGGCGTTTTTTGCGCTGAACCTGTTATTGATGTCGGTGTAGAGGTCTTGAGCAATCTGAGCAGCTTTGTTACTATCTGTGGTTAGCGCCACAATTTCTTTTGCTAACTCCTCTGGAATATCGCTCAGCGGAATTTTTGAGTTTTGAATTTCATAGACACCCTCTGCACCAATAGTGGTTGAAATGGTTGGTATACCAAAACTGCCGTTTTCAAGAAGTTTGATGCGTACACCTGAACCACTTAACAATGGAATAATACTCACGCCGTGGTTTTTTGAAAAGACCTCTGCGTTAGGAACTTTGCCATGAATATGCACGTTATGCGCCTGTATAGTCATGATGTTATCTGGTGTATTATTGCCGGCAACGTGGAATTCTATATTGGAATCTAGCTTATTTACAAGTGGCCAAACTTCTGAAAGGAACCATTGTAATGACTCTAAATTTGGCATCCAGTCCAATGCGCCCAAGAAAAAGCAACGCCTGGGCACAATATCAACATTCATTTCCTGCTTTTTAATACTTACTGGCACAAAGAAGGTGTTCACATTAAAGGATTTAAACCAATACATGTCAATAGAAGATATACTCCAAACGGAGTGTACGAGCATCGATAGTTTCTGTTCAAATTTTTTCAGTCTGTTGGTCTGAATATTTAAATAAAACTTTTTCAGCGGAGAAGCGAGGTTCTTACTACTACGCTCCCAAATCACATGTTCTAAATTATGGGCTCTGAGCGCAACTTTTTTACCTTTCAGCATGGCCAATGGTAAATAATGGCCCATGAATGCACCTTCTAGTACAACTAAATCAAAGTAACCATTGTCAAATTCTTCCAGCCACTTTTGCATAGAAAGCACGTAAAAGCGTATTGTATGAAAGGGTTGTTTGGTGAACAGTAAGTTGATCAGTGCGTTTGACGGGGTTGGGGAGGTGTTTTCCTCAAACGTTTTTAGGGTAATGTGTTTTTTGATTGCATCCGGAAAGTCATCTATTTTCTTTCTATGCTTTAGTGTGTTCAATGCACCATAGGTAATCTGGTGATTCCCTAATTCTATGAAGTTTTCTAGTAATCGAGCCATGGCAATAGAACTACCATCCTTGGAAGGATATGGTACTTTATTGGCAAGAATTAGAATTCTAGGCATTCTTCTGCGATTTATTCATTCTTGAGGCTAATTTGTTAAACCATTCCCCCGAAAGCAAAGACTTATCCGTTGATGCGCTGTAAGTTAACAATAGAGCCACAGGAGCAAGAATTAAGGAAGGTAACCAACTTGCTAAAACCACATCCATTAACATTTCACGTCCCATTTTTTCAAAGGTGGTATTTAAGATATGAAAAATCAAAAAAGCCACTGTGGAGATGACCAAGGGCAAACCAATGCCTCCTTTCCTAATAATGCTTCCCAAAGGTGCACCAATGAAAAACATGATTAATACGGCAACACCTAATGCATACTTCTTGTAATACTCAATCCAGTGACGCATGTATTGCTCTTTACGCCACTCCATTTCTCTTTTCTGTTGTCTAATGTATTCTAAATTACTCCGTGCCTTGCGAATAGCACCCTGAGAAGCCCTGACTTTCATGCCGTTATGAAGATTCTTCATCAGGTTTTGATGGAGAATAGCAGTATTGCCAGTAGCGGCATCTATGTAGTTGAACTTTTGCCAGCAGCTGCATCTATGTAGTTGAACTTGTATTTCCCTTGAAGACTATTTTCAAAATGTGCTTGACGTTTCTCAATCTGTTTTTTGATGGTATCTGTAGTTGCCAATAACTGTTTGGTATTGAGCATCATGAAATCTCTACGACGCGTTTTATACAAATCTTCATTTGAAAACCCGTCCAAGGGAAAGCGAATAAAAGCGGTGTCAAATGAGCTGCGCGCCCAAGGCATCTTGAGTCGTTCTTCACGATCTTTCTTAACTATATCCTCGTAGGTCGCACCGTTGTGGAGTTCTATCTCTAGAAATCTGCTTCCAGATACAGTTCGCATATTGCCAGAAGCAGCAGTAAGCACTTTATGATTTCCTTTTTTAGTTTCCTTATGGTCATAGATGTAGATGTCTTTTAACAATTGTTCCTGATCACCCTGTTTTTGACCAATTTTGATGCTGTAGCCCTCAAAGCCATTGTAGAAAATACCCGGTGTTATGTGGAATGCAGGTTTACTTTTAGTGATGTTTATCAATAAACTCTGACCCTTCAAATTTGCTACGGGTATTACGTTGTTGTAGAAGTAGAATGCCCCAAGAGCAATGAAAATATTTAAAATGACTAGAGATCTAATTACTTTTAGTGATGTTTATCAATAAACTCTGACCCTTCAAATTTGCTACGGGTATAATGTTGTTGTAGAAGTAGAATGCCCCAAGAGCAACGAAAACATTTAAAATGACTAGAGATCTAATTCCTCTAAAGAGTGAAATACCAGAACTTTTCATCGCGGCCATTTCATAATGCTCCCCAAAATTTCCAAAGGTGAGTAATGAGGCAAATAAAATACTTACGGGCAAGGCAAAGGGAACTACGCTAGCAGCCCAATAAAACATCAATTCAAGAATGGTATACCACTCAATTCCCTTTCCGGCTAGATCATCTATGTACTTCCATACCATTTGCATGAGAAAAAAGAACACCATAATACCCACAGTTGGAATGAGGGGCTTGATGAAACTTTTGAGCACATACTTGTCTAGCTTGTTCATGAATTAGAGGCGATAGAATCCTGAAAACTCTTGCGCGTTGATGTTGAATAGCTCCAAATCTAAGGGAGCATTGACCTCATAATTATCTACAGAAAATATGTTGTTTGAACCGTTATTGCCAAATTGAGTGTAGTTGTCCAACAGCATGGTTTTCATATTCACTCCAATGAGTATTTCTTTTATTTCTTCGCTACTAACGGGTTTAAGACGTATATATTGCACAACCTTTCCTTGTTCCGTAGCACGTCCTGCCATCTTGTAACTGTATCCGTTTTGGTAGTTTTTTAAGATATCTGCAGGGCTTAAACTTGCTTCTTCATCCGTTGCTGCAACTTCAATTTCCTCATCATCTGGATAAATGAGGTAGGCCTTACTTCCGTTTGAAAGAAATTCAAAGGCATCGGTTTTTACTCTCACTTTTTCACCAATAGCAAACAATTCGCCTTTCGAACTTCTTTTTTTAATCCCTCCGTTACTGGGAACCTCAATGGTATTGGTAAACAATATGTGTTGCGATTCTAAAGCAAGGGTGCTTTCATAGACCTGATTTAAGAGCTTTTTGGCTTCTTCATGACTCTGGCTCATCACCATGAAGGGCAACAGTAGTAGGGCAAATATTTTCATGACTCGCAATTTACGATTCTCCTTTCAATTTCTGTTCCAATGCTAAATCGTCTACTACTAAAACTTGTCTTGCCTTAGATCCTTCAAAAGGACCAAGTATACCTGCAGCTTCTAGTTGATCAACAATACGCCCTGCTCTGTTGTATCCTAGTTTAAGTTTGCGCTGAATCATTGATGTTGAGCCTTGCTGTGAGGCAACTACTAATCGGGCTGCATCTTCAAAAAGTGCATCACGGTCTTTTGGATCAATTTCTCCAACGCCGCTGCTTTCCTCTCCAACATATTCTGGAAGCTGATAGGCTGTAGGGTAGGCTTTTTGGTTTCCTATAAAATCACAAATCTCTTCTACTTCCGGTGTATCCACAAATGCACATTGCAATCGTATAAGGTCTGAACCTTGAGAGAAGAGCATATCGCCCTTACCAATCAATTGATCTGCACCGCCAGCATCCAATATTGTCCTAGAATCTATTTTTGAAGTCACCCTAAAGGCTGCACGCGCAGGGAAATTTGCTTTAATGATACCGGTAATCACATTCACAGAAGGACGCTGTGTAGCTACAATGAGGTGAATTCCGATTGCTCTTGCCAACTGAGCAAGACGTGCAATGGGCATTTCTACTTCCTTGCCTGCGGTCATTATCAAATCTGCAAATTCGTCAATGACTAAAACAATGTAGGGAAGGAAACGGTGTCCTTCTTCCGGGTTCAGACGTCTTGAAATGAACTTTGCATTGTATTCCTTTATGTTTCTAACCAATGCGGCTTTTAAAAGCTCGTATCGGTTGTCCATTTCAATACATAGGCTATTCAATGTATTTACCACCTTAGTCGTATCGGTAATAATGGCTTCATCCGAATCCGGTAATACGGCGAGGTAGTGCCTTTCAATTTTGTTATATAAAGTCAATTCTACCTTCTTGGGATCTACAAGAACAAATTTTAACTGAGAAGGGTGCTTCTTGTATAACAGTGAGGTGAGGATTGCATTCAATCCAACCGATTTTCCCTGACCTGTGGCACCAGCCATGAGGAGGTGAGGCATTTTTGCTAAATCAAATACAAAATTCTCATTGGTAATTGTTCTACCCATCGCAACAGGTAATTCCATATTGGCTTGCTGAAAACGCTTGCTGGAGATGACTTGTTTCATACTCACCACTTGTGGGTTTGCATTAGGCACCTCAATTCCTATGGTTCCTTTTCCAGGTATTGGTGCAATAATGCGAATACCAAGGGCAGCGAGACTTAAGGCAATATCATCCTCCAGATTTTTGATTTTTGAGATGCGTATACCTGCCGCTGGAACAATTTCATAAAGCGTGACCGTTGGGCCAATGGTAGCCTTAATCTCCTTGATTTCAATACTGTAATTACGCAGGGTATCAACAATGTTGTTTTTGTTGTTTTCAATTTCTTCTTTATCAAAAGTGATTTGACCGTCACCGTATTGTTGGAGTAAGTCAATTCCTGGTAATCGGAATCTACTCAGGTCAAGCGTAGGGTCGTATTCACCAAAGTCCTTTACCTTTTGATTCAGTTCTTTTTTAGAAGCTTCTTCATCTTGATGCACTTCAACTTTTACTTGAAAATCATCCTCTTTAGTTGGAGTTGAATCGTTCGAAACTAATATCTCCGCTTCCTCTGGGTTTTCGTTGAGTGGCGGGGATTTTTCCGTGAGCTCGGATGGAGATTCTACCGATTCTTCATCGTTAGTTGACTGGTCTGAAAACGTTACCACATTGCTATCATCGGCTTCTATTTCCTTTACGTCAATTTGGGAGGATTCATCACCTGATTCAATATCCTTTTTAGCGAGTTTACGCGAAGGAACATTAAGCTTGCTAATCTTAAAGGTGACAATCAAGTAAAGTGCCGTTATACCGAGCAGGACGAGGTAAATCCCCATTGAACCTAACTTGATTCCCATATAGTTGGAAAAATAAAAACCGGTAATTCCACCTAGAACTGTAGGGTGAGATGGAACAAGAGCAGAAATAAAAATACTGAGGATAGATACAAGAATAATGGTGTGATTGAACAATCCAATTGGCTTGAACCGTTTGAATTCGAAGGCAATCCTTAAGCCCATTGCGAAAAGGTAGAAAGCAAACAAAAAACCTCCAATACCAAATCCTCTTAGCATTAAAAGCCATCCTATACGGTGTCCCAAGGTTCCAAGAAGATTGGACGCTGTTAAACTTTGAAGCGCCGTGTCATCTGCTGTGTTTAAGCTAAAGTCTTCTGTCCAGTTCCAAAGAAAGCTGATTTCCGCAAAAAAGATAAAAGCGCTGATAAAAAGGAGCATAACACCCATAAAAATCTTTGCTGTAGGATCGTCGGTGATTTCCTTAGCTTGGGAAGCAAATTGCTTAAGAGTGCCTACAAACTTGTGGGTTGATTTTTTCTTGGAAGCTTCTTTTTTTGTTGCCATAGTGGAATCGGTAGTACTTTCAAAAATAGTTAGTTGCGGGTTAGTAAAAGCGCCCACTTTCATGGCGTTATCAACACATTTAATCTATTTTTGTGGTCCATTAACCCATCACATGCAAATACACCCAAAAATCAAATCAGAGTATGGTCGTCTCCAAACTGTTATGGTAGGAATAGCCCGTGATATGGGGCAAAAACCATCACTACATGATTGTTATGACGCAAGAAGTAGAGAAAGCGTTGTATTGGGAACGTTTCCATCGGTTGAAGATTGTATTCTACAGGTGACAACTTTGGTAGAAAAGCTGGAATCATTAGGAATAGAGGTTCTAAGGCCCGCTGTGCTTGAGAAAACAAATCAAATTTTCACAAGAGACATTGGGTTTGTAATAGAAGATCAGTTCATCTTGCCAAACATCATTGAAGACAGGAAGGAAGAATTAGGAGCAATAGAATCCTTGTTGAATGCCATTCCTTCTTCTAATATTATCATGCTTCCAAGCGATTGCTACGCGGAAGGAGGAGATGTGATTATTCATGAACCCTATGTCTTTGTGGGGGTTAGCAGTGATGAAAACTTTGAAAATTTTCAGACTGCACGTACCAATACGAATGGATTTGAGTATCTACAAGATGAATTCCCTGCTCTAGAGTTCAAGAGTTTTGAGTTGTTTAAAGACGATACGGATCCACTAAAGGGTTCTCTGCATTTAGATTGTGCATTTCAGCCACTTGGGGATGCACTGTTATTGGCACCGCACTTATTCAAGAATCCCGCGGACATTACTTGGATTGAAAACTACTTTGGTAGGGATAATATATTTCGTTGTACCCAAGAGGAAGCCTACCAATTACATACGAATGTATTTAGTATTGCTCCAAAGGAGGTTTTGGTGAGTGCAGCGGCAATCCGCTTACAAGATTGGCTCAGGGACAGAGGGTACACGGTTCATGCCGTAGCATATGATCAAGTAGTTAAAATGGGAGGGTTGTTGCGTTGCAGCACCATGCCTTTAATTAGAGAATAAATGACTAAAAACGCAACTAACTCCATATTAATGATTCGTCCCGTTCGTTTCGGAATGAATGCTCAGACTGCCGTAGATAATTTTTACCAGCAAGTTGAGGCAGCGGGAGAAGCCCATGAAGATAACAAGAAGGCACAGGTAGAATTTGATGCTTTTGTAGTCAAATTAAGGCTTGCAGGAGTCAAAGTTGTTGAAGTACCGGACACTGATAACCCACATACACCAGACAGTATATTTCCAAACAATTGGATTAGTATGCATGAGGATGGCACCGTTGTGCTATATCCAATGAAGGCAGAAAATAGACGTCTTGAGCGTCGCAGCGACATTGAGCAAATTTTAACCAGTGAAGGATTTGCATTTAAAGAAGTCTACGACCTTTCTGCAGCTGAAGATGAGCAAAGGTATTTAGAAGGTACGGGGTGCATCATCTTTGATCATGACCAGAAGATTGCTTATATGGCGCGAAGCCAAAGAGCCGATCATCAATTATTTGAGAGGTTGTGCGAGAAATTGGGTTATGAACCCATTGTCTTTAGTGCGTTTCAAGATACGCCAGATGGAAGACGTCCCATATATCACACCAACGTACTCATGTGCATGACGGACAAGTACGCCGTACTTTGTGCGGATGCCATTGATAATGAAACGGAGCGCCAGTATGTATTGAATAAAATAGAGAAAAGCGGCAAGGAGTTGCTTCTAATTTCAGAGGCACAAAAGCATCAGTTTGGAGGCAATATGCTCTTAGTTGAAGGCAAGCATAAATCTTTACATTTAGTTATGAGTTCAAGTGCATTTAACTCTTTGACCAAAGACCAGCTCAATTTCATTGAAAAATACCATTCTATCATTCATGCAAATCTTAAGACCATTGAAACTCTAGGCGGCGGAAGTGCCAGATGTATGCTCGCTGAGATATATTTGCCAAAACTAGTGTAGCGCATGAGCTTGGAACAAAACATAGAGGCAGTTATTCAGGAATTGTACGGGGTTTCCTTCTCTGTAGAATTACAGGAGACAAGAAAGGAATTTGAAGGCGATCTTACCTTGGTGGTTTTTCCTGTAGTTCGTGCAGCGAAAAAGGCGCCAGAAATTGTTGCTCATGAAATTGGCTCATCCCTGCTATCCAAAGAAGTGATAACGTCATTTAATGTGGTAAAAGGTTTCCTTAATTTAGGTTTAGATAAATTGGGTTATGTTAATGATTTACAAGATTTTATAAATTCAAATTTAGGTCTTCCAGCCCCAAAAAGTAAGGGTGCATATATTGTAGAATACAGTTCGCCAAATACCAATAAACCGCTTCATTTAGGACACATTAGAAATAACCTATTGGGGTATGCTGTGAGCCAAATTCTAAAGGCCAGTGGTGTTGATGTTGTGAAAGTTCAAATCATCAATGATCGTGGTATTCATATCTGTAAGTCCATGTTAGCATGGCAAGAGGAGGGAAATGGCGAAACACCACAGAGCACGGGCTTAAAAGGAGATCACCTGGTCGGGAAGTATTATGTAAAGTTTGATCAACGCTATAAATCCGAGATAAAGGAATTGATGGCAAATGGCGTTTCAGAAGAATTGGCCAAAAAGCAGGCGCCTTCAATCATTAAAGCACAAGAGATGTTGCTTAAGTGGGAGCAGGGAGATTCTGAAGTTGTTGAATTGTGGAAAACAATGAACAGTTGGGTTTACCAAGGTTTTAATGCTACGTATGAGAAACTCGGGGTAGATTTTGACAAGAATTACTATGAAAGCAACACCTATGTTTTAGGTAAAGATGATGTAGTTAAAGGACTTGAGAATGGTGTGTTTTACCAAAAGGAAGACAGTTCTGTTTGGATAAACTTAGAAGATGAAGGTCTGGATCATAAACTCGTCTTGAGAAGTGACGGGACCTCCGTATATATGACTCAAGATATTGGTACAGCAATCCAGCGTTTTAAAGATTTTGATGCTCAAGGAATGACCTATGTAGTTGGAAATGAGCAAGATTACCATTTCAAAGTGCTATTCCTAATACTAAAGCGATTAGGCTATTCTTGGGCTGAAGGCCTTCATCATTTGAGCTACGGCATGGTGGATTTGCCAACAGGAAAAATGAAATCAAGAGAAGGGACTGTGGTAGATGCAGATGACCTCATTGATAGCATGGTTGCAGATGCGGCCTCTATTTCCATGGAACTTGGTAAAATTGATGGACTGAGTGAAGAAGAGCAAATGCGCCTGTTTAAAACCCTTGGTTTAGGTGCATTAAAGTATTTCATATTAAAGGTAGACCCGAAAAAACGGATGCTTTTTAACCCTGCAGACAGTATTGACTTTAATGGAAATACAGGACCGTTCATACAGTATACTTACGCTAGGATACAGAGTTTACAGCGAAAGTCTAACCATGATGCTAAAGTAAATTGGACAGATATTGTTCCCAATGAAGAAGAAATCACATTGATTAAAGCACTGTTAGACTTTCCCGATACCATTGAAAAGGCCGCTGCTAGTTTGAGTCCCGCACGTTTAGCCAATTATACATACGATTTAGTCAAAAAGTACAACAGCTTCTACCATAATAACAGTATACTGCATGCGGATGATGGAAAAACCATTGCCTTCCGTTTGGCTTTGAGTAAAACAGTGGGCGAAGTAATAAAAGAATCAATGAATTGCTTGGGCATCCAAGTACCCAATAGAATGTAATTATGAGTGAACAAATTAGGGGTTTAGAGCCCACCAGTGTTTGGAATCATTTTGCCGATTTGAATGCGGTTCCAAGACCTTCAAAAAAGGAGGAGCGCGTTATTCAGTTTATGGTGGACTTTGGAAATAGCTTGGGCTTACCTACTGAGGTAGATCATGTAGGCAATGTATTTATTAGAAAACAAGCTTCTAAAGGCATGGAGGAAAGAACACCAGTGGTTCTCCAAGCGCACTTGGATATGGTTCACCAAAAAAACAATGATACCGACTTTGACTTTAATACTCAAGGTATTGATATGTATGTTGATGGCGATTGGGTAAAGGCAAGAGGAACAACGTTGGGTGCAGATAATGGCATGGGTGTGGCGTACATCATGGCTGTGTTAAGTTCAACAGATATTCCACATCCTGCCATTGACGCGCTTTTTACCATTGATGAGGAGACGGGAATGACCGGAGCCTTGGAGCTTAAAGGAGGCATGCTTAACGGTAAAATTCTTTTAAACATTGACACAGAAGATGATGACGAGCTTACCATTGGTTGTGCCGGGGGAATAGACATTAACGCCACTAGAGAAGTGGCTATGGAAGCGGCACCAGCAGATTCTTTAGGATTCAAAATTATTGTTCGTGGCTTGAGTGGAGGACACAGTGGAATGGATATTCATAAAGGATTGGGAAATGCCAATAAGCTCATGAATCGCGTTCTAGACCGACTTGGCTCAGAGGTTCGTTTAGCTCATTTGGACGGCGGTGGATTGCGAAATGCGATTCCAAGGGAAAGTGTAGCCTTAGTTGTTGTTCCAAACGCAATGGAAGCGGAATTCAAGAGTACTCTAACAACCCTTCAAGTTGAACTAGCAGCAGAACACGGTACCACAGATCCAAACTTAGAATTGGTATGTGAACCGGTAACGGATGATTTAAGAGTGGTTCAAAGAGCCTTCCAAGAGTCTTTAATTACTGCATTGTATGCCAATCCAAATGGAATTTACCGCATGTCACCAGATATTGAAGGCTTGGTTCAAACTTCCAACAATACAGCTCGTGTGCTTTTAGAAGATGGTCAACTCACTGTCCTTTGCTTGACTCGTAGCTCTGTGGAAAGTGAAAAAATGGATTTGGCTAGAGCAATTGCACGGAACTTTGAATCTATTGGTTGTTCGGTAGAATGCACGGGAAGTTATCCAGGGTGGACTCCTAATCCCAAAAGTGCTATTCTTACTACAATGAGCGGATTATACAGAGAATTATTTAAAGAAGAACCGCGAGTGAATGCTTGTCATGCAGGATTAGAATGTGGGATTCTTGGAACCAATTACCCAGAAATGGAATTGATTTCATTCGGTCCAAATATACGCGGCGCACACAGTCCAGATGAGAAGTGTCAAATATCCTCCGTAGAGAAAAGCTGGGATTTTTTCCTAGCGACATTAGAAAATATTCCAAACGTAGAATAACATGTTTGATAATTTAAGTGACCGCCTTGAAGGTGCGTTTAAAGTTTTACAGGGAAATCATAAGATAACCGAACTCAATATTGCAGATAGCGTAAAGCAAATACGTCGTGCACTAGTTGAGGCCGATGTAAGTTTTAAGATAGCCAAGCAATTTACCAACGACGTTAAGGAAAAGGCTCTTGGTTCGGGAGTATTGACCGCCGTAAAACCTGGGCAAGCCATGGTCAAAATTGTCCGTGATGAAATGGCCGAACTCATGGGCGGACAGGCAGAAGGATTAAATTTAACAGGTAAACCTGCTGTCATTCTAATGGCGGGTTTGCAGGGATCAGGTAAGACCACTCACAGCGCTAAACTGGCTAATTTTCTTAAAAATAAAAAAACTAAAAAGCCGCTTTTGGTTGCGTGTGATGTTTACCGTCCTGCAGCAATAAATCAACTACATGTATTGGGTGAGCAATTGGGCATAGAGGTTTTTTCCGAAGAAGGGAATCAAAACCCAGTAAGTATTGCCACTAATGCTTTATCTCACGCTAAGAATAACGGACATAATGTAGTTATTGTAGATACAGCAGGTCGTTTAGCAGTGGATGAGGAAATGATGGCAGAGATTGGTAATATCCACCAAGCTATAACTCCTTCAGAAACCCTGTTTGTAGTCGACTCTATGACAGGACAGGATGCTGTGAATACGGCAAAGGCATTTAACGATGTTTTAAATTTTGATGGCGTTATCCTAACCAAACTAGATGGAGATACCAGGGGTGGTGCCGCATTGACTATTAAGAGTGTTGTAAACAAACCCATAAAATTTATTGGAACCGGTGAAAAGATGGAAGCATTAGATGTATTCCATCCGGACCGAATGGCAGACCGTATTCTTGGTATGGGTGATGTGGTTTCGTTGGTTGAACGTGCTCAAGAGCAATTTGATGAACAAGAGGCCCGCAAGATGAGTAAGAAAATCGCAACCGATTCATTCGGTTTCGATGATTTTATGAATCAAATTCAACAGATTAAGAAAATGGGGAACATGAAGGACCTCATGGGTATGATTCCCGGAATGGGCAAAGCCATGAAAGACATTGATATTGACGATGATGCGTTTAAGCATATTGAGGCAATGATCAATAGTATGA
>PXYR01000129.1 GCA_003023665.1 Bacteroidota bacterium | reverse complement strand
TTACCAAGTCCAAGACTAACTACAAATAACAACAAACTCAAGTAACCATACAGAGTGAAAATTGTAGGAAATAAATGCGTGATTTTTAGATTGCCAGGGTGTGCTTTAGCTAATAAAGGACGTGCCGCTCCAAAACGGAATACTTGACGACGGAATTGCTTTAAAGTCGCACGGCGTTTATGGAATACATGTGCTTCTGGTATAAAACGACTTATTGCACCCGCTTTTTGGAGGCGTAAACTCAATTCTACGTCCTCTCCGCAAACAAAATCTTCATCGTAGCCACCAACCTTTTTAAAAAGAGCTGAAGACATTCCCATATTGAATCCACGAGGTTGGTATGAAGTTACAGAAGCTTTACCACCGCGAATTCCTCCTGTAGTTAAAAACGAGGTCATGGAGAAATTTATGGCTTTTTGGAGATCTGTAAAATCGGCCGAAGCTGCATCCGGTCCACCAAATAAGGTGGTATCTGGATGTTTGGAAAGAAAGGAATCAATTCCTTTTAAATAGCCACTTGGGATGATACAATCGGAATCCAAGAAAATGAAATACTCTGCTGCAGCCAATTCTGCCGCTCTATTGCGAGCATCACTTACAGGCAAAAATTCCTCATAATAAATTTTTAAGGGCAAGGTTTTGAAGTAGGTCTGAAGTAAGGGACGTAATTCGTCATTGGGCGTTCCGTCGCCCAGAATAATTTGGAATTCTTCTTTGGGATAATCTAAAGACTCCAAGCTTGATAGAAACTCTGTGACCTCGTCAGGACGTTTGAACGTAGGGGAAATTAGGGCGTATTTGACCTTCGCCATTATAGGCCGACTTTTTTATCTACCGTGTAATCGTGCTTTTTATTGCTTTCTCTCAGCAACAATTCAGCAATAAAACCTACACCAAACAACTGTACACCTATGACATTCAAGGCTAGAAGTATGTAGAATAAGGGATTATCCGTGATTAACCGAACCGTTTGCCCTGCAGACATTGCCCATAATTTATACCCCCCAAGATAAGCGAGTAAAAAGGCAGATAGCACGAACATTAACGTACCGGCAGCTCCAAAGAAATGCATGGGTCGGCGGCCAAATTTACCAATAACGGCAAGGGTAGCTAAATCCAAGAAGCCATTTATGAATCGATCCAACCCAAACTTTGTAGTACCATATTTACGGGCCTGGTGTTGAACCACCTTTTCTCCTATTTTATCGAAGCCTTTGTTCTTTGCTAAAAAGGGAATGTATCTGTGCATTTCACCGTACACTTCTACGTTGTGAACCACCTCAAGGCGATACGCCTTTAATCCACAATTGAAATCATTCAATTGTATTTTAGAAATTCTTCGTGTAGCGGCATTGAACAACTTGGTAGGAATTGTTTTGCTAAGAGGGTCATAACGCTTTTGCTTCCAACCAGAAACTAAATCATACCCGTCTTCGGTAATCATTCGGTACAATTCTGGAATCTCTTCTGGACTGTCTTGAAGGTCGGCATCCATTGTAATCACGACATCTCCAGATGCAGCTTTAAAGCCTTGATTTAATCCTGCACTTTTTCCTTGGTTTTTACGAAAGGAAATAGCCTTAACATTGCTGTTTTTGCTGTGAAGTTCCTCTATGACCTTCCAGCTATCATCCGTTGAACCGTCATTTACAAAAATAATTTCATAGGTATACGATTCCCTATCCATGACTTTGGCTATCCAATCAGTCAATTCAGGAAGACTTTCGTCTTCGTTAAAAAGTGGAATTACTATACTTAGGTTCAATGTGTTCATGAGGTTATGTTATCCAGACTAAAATTCCGGATTGTTCTTTTTCATTGCAGCCGCTACGATTAATGCAATAATGGCATTAAACATAATTGAGAATGCGGCACTTTTTATTTGACCTATTGCGCCAAAGGGATTAGATCCTTCAATGCGCGAAATAATCGAATCGATTTGTTCATCATTCATACCTGAAGATTCGAATTTCTCTAACGTGGATTCTAATATCATATCCATAAGCCCAGCGGCAAATTCCGGATCAATTACCGAAAAAAGTACAATCGTAAACACTGTCCCAATGAGTACAGCCACAATACTCGTTAACATATAAGTTGAAAATGCTTCTTTAAAAGAAGCATATCCCCCGTTTGCCTGTTTGAATTTAGCCACAGAAAAAATTCCAAAGCCTATACCACAGAAAAATAATATGATACCCGGCCATGTTAATGTAAATACAGATTGATCAACTAGATAAGCATAGAGTAGGTAAGACAAGTTTACCATCGCTAAGTAGGTCCCGTATTTGATTGCGGTTTGTTTCATTGTATTATTCATGGGCAGTTTTTCTTATTGTATAAAAGCAAAGATAACCGAACATGCCAATTATTTTAGTGATTATATTGCTTTCTCAACTATTGTAGCGTTAACTTTGCAGTGGGCAAGTCTTACACAACCAGCTCCTAATGAATCCCCCAGGGTGGGAACGCAGCAAGGGTAATTAGTTGTAGCGGTGTGATGTAAGTCGCTTGCCCATTTTTTATGCCCGAATGTTTCGAGTTTGATGTACTTTTACCAGCGTTAACTCAACTCAACTTTTTAACATGAAATTTTTCATTGATACGGCCAACTTAGCGCAGATTAAAGAAGCCCAAGACCTTGGTGTTTTGGACGGCGTAACCACAAATCCATCCTTAATGGCCAAAGAAGGCATCAGCGGGGATACTAATGTAATTGCACACTATAAAGCAATCTGCGATATTGTGGACGGTGATGTAAGTGCTGAAGTTATTTCCACAGACTTTGAAGGCATGGTTCGCGAAGGCGAGGCGCTAGCAGCATTAGATGAAAAAATAGTCGTCAAAATCCCCATGATTAAGGACGGAGTTAAAGCACTTAAGTACTTCTCTGATAAAGGAATCAAAACTAACTGCACCTTAATCTTCTCTGCCGGTCAAGCCCTTCTTGCAGCAAAAGCAGGTGCAACGTATGTAAGTCCATTTATAGGTCGTCTTGATGACATTTCAACCGATGGATTGGGCCTTATTGAAAACATACGTCTGATTTACGATAATTACGGATTTGAAACTGAAATTTTAGCTGCCTCTGTAAGGCACCCCATGCACATCATAGAATGTGCACAAATTGGAGCGGACGTTATGACCGGGCCACTAAGCGCTATAGAGGCCTTATTGAAACATCCACTAACGGATATAGGTCTAGCCAAGTTCTTGGCCGATCATGCAAAAGCAAATAGCTGAACTTAACTAACATTAGTTCTCACAAAGCCCCGTCAAAAGCGGGGCTTTGTTTATTTTTAGCGCAAATCAACTGTTATGATTTATACGATTTATCCGGACAGCGTAAACCAACAGCTCATTAAAGAATGTGCAAAAAGACTCATTGCTGGAGAAATAGCTATTATTCCTACGGACAGCGTATATGCAGTTGCAGGTGACTTTATGAATGCTAGCGCTTTAAAGAAACTCGCCGAAATCAAAAAAGAGACGATTAAAGAAGCGGAATTTTCTTTTCTCTTCACCAACCTAAGTCAGGTTTCAGAATATACACAAAGTGTAGGTGGCGCTACCTTCAAGTTTATGAAGCAATGTTTACCTGGTCCTTATACCTTGGTACTAGAATCCAACATAACTCTTGCAAGAAGGCTCGGTCAAAAGCGGAAAACCATTGGTATTCGATTACCGGACAACCCCATTGTAAGGGCACTTACAGAGGAACTTGGAAGACCCTTGGCATCGGCCTCATTACATCACGATGATGAATTGCTGCAATACCCAACGGATCCGGAAGAAATCATCACAAACTACGCGCACAAAGCAGATTTTGTAATCAATGGCGGATGGGGTGACAATACTCCTTCTACTGTAATTGATTTAACAACGAAATCCCCCACATTAATCAGAGCCGGGAAAGGAGATGTTGAGATTCTTTAACTAAGGAGCGGATTGACTTTCTGTCAATTTTTCCATTGGACACTTGAGGATATTCTTGAACATTTAATTGAAACTTGGGCCTTTTATTTTTTGGTAAATCCTTAAGTATTTGTTCCAGCATTTCCTTGCTCATCTTTGATTGAGCGACTAGAACAACCGCCTCACCAAATTCTTCATGTGGAATAGAAGAAATGTATACCTCTAATCCCTCACGTGAAAAATATTGCTCAATTTCCAACGGCTGAATTTTTAAGCCGCCTGAATTAATAGCATCGTCTAATCTTCCTATAAATCTAAAAGACGTTTTATCTATCAATTCTATTTCATCTTTCGTAATCATATTATGGATTTCAAGATGGGGAGCATCAATGACTAGAGCTCCTTCTCTTTCAGAAAAAGTAACCCCTTCCATAGCGGTATAGTGGTCATCATGGATAGACCTTAAGGCAACATGAGAAGCAGTTTCTGTCATGCCATAGCCCACATACACGTTCAATTTCTTTAGATGTATTCCTTCAGGAAGAGATGCCCCACCTAATAAGATAGTTCCTTGGAAATCAACAAATTGTTTAGCTCTAGATAAGGCTAAAAATTGGGCCGGTGTACAAGAAATGAAATCCACTGACGTTACGCCCATGGGGCAAAGCCCTGGTTCATGCAGGTGCAATTGTAAACCGCCAATAAGTGAGCGCACCAATAGCATTGCGCCGCCAATAAACTGTGCCGGAAGAATCAGTGCCGCTGTATGACCTTCACTCAACTTGAAAAAATCTAACGTCTTTTGCGCTGAAGCTAGAAGCACGCTTTTTTTCAACCAAATCCTTTTGGCATCTCCTGTACTTCCGCTTGTTTGAAAACTTATTTCTTCTTGTTCGTTTAATACATGCTGGAGTTGAATCTGGATATGCACTAACCACTCTGGAGCATTCGGAATATCCATTAATTCTTCAACGGAATATTCTTTTCCGAGATATATAAATTTCGTAGTCGGATTCGTATGCAATTAGGTATAGTTTTTGTTATTTGTGCTCGCAATGCACAAAATTAGAACATTCTTTACATACATTTTGATCGCGTGCTCCACGGCTTTATTTGCGAACAC
>PXYR01000021.1 GCA_003023665.1 Bacteroidota bacterium | reverse complement strand
TTTTGAAAAATATTTTGGGGTGATCTCTTATTTTTTGAGCTAGCTTATTTGCGCAGGGCAGCTTGCAAGGCCTTTGAGTAAGATTTTGCGCCGTTGAGGTTCAAATGGTCGGCATTGTAGTAATCACTATTAGCTAGTTCTATGTTAACTGGGATTACCTTAAGTTTTGCGGTGGTAGCATTGAACAGCTGTTGAACTTCACTTGGAATGGCTGTTTTGTAGTCTGGCAGAAGTGGGGCGATTACCACTAAAAGCTCTACGCCCTTGAGATCGCAAATTTTTCTTATGTCTTCAATGGCTAATTCAGACGGCTGAGAGATCAAAGGATAATCAGGATTAAAATGCCTATTCAATGTGTTTTGCAGGTCATTTTTTTCACCCTGAATCGGTTTAGGTGTGAATTTTCCTAGAAAAGCCGGTTTACCCGACAAATTGGGTAGAAGCTGTTGTCTATAGGAATGCCCGAGCGCAGTTATTGGATCTGTATGCTTTGTCCAAAAGGACCTTGGGAATAACGGGTAGTATCGCTTTGCCATTTCCGATGACCACTGTGAGTCCGAAAATTTAAAATCGTTGTACCCCGCAAAATTATTTGGACTCAGTACCAACAATACGGTATCTGGATGAAGCTTTCCTGTAATCCATTCCAACTTCTGCGAAGTAGCTAGCAGTGGTTCTGCCGTATGTGCAAAATTGGATGCACTCAGGATATCAGGATGAATATCTGTGGCGGCATGGCTATCGCCCAAAATAATAGTGCCTCCTTGGTGTTTCGCTATGAATGATTGGGTGCGCCAATAATTGAAGGCAAACAAAAGTCCAATTGCCAAAGCAAGTAGAAGAGAAACCAATGAAAATCTATAAATGAACTGACGCATACTAGAACTGGAAATAAATGAAGTTCTGTTGTCCCCCAATGTAGAGCAAAATCAGGTAAGCTAGGCTCAGATAAAGAGTCAGCCTCAACCAAGGAGACTTTGAAAGAATACCTTCACTAAGCGTATTGAGTGCAAAATCGTGCTTGCGTCCAATCCAATCACCAAAGAATAACAGTGCTATATATACTACTAACGTGGGTTTGATGGATAGCGACTTTCCCGAATTCCAGATGGCAATGTTCTGTAAATAGTCTATTGCATGGGAAAGCGAATCGGCTCGGAAAAATATCCAGGCTATTGTAGTAATTGAGAAGGTGAGAAGTATTCTATGGAGGTCGCTGATTTCAGGATCATTTAAATTACTCCTGTTGCGTTTAGCAAGAAGGAGTGGAAGAAAGAGCAGGGCGTTTATAAGGCCCCAAATGATGAAGGTCCAATTGGCGCCGTGCCAAAAGCCTGAAACTATGAATATGGCAAAGGTGTTTCTCACTTTAAGTGCAGTAGAGCCTCGAGAGCCTCCGAGGGGTATGTATAAATAATCTCTAAACCAAGTGCTCAGCGAAATGTGCCATCGGCGCCAAAATTCTGCAATATCACGTGAAAAGTAGGGTGTTCTGAAATTTTGCATTAAATCGATTCCAAAGAGCTTGGAAATGCCAATGGCAATGTCTGAATATCCAGAAAAATCGCAATATATCTGTATGGAGAATAACAAGGCTCCTGTAATCAAAGCAATGGCACTAAAACCGTTGGGATCACCAAATGCCTGGTCTACTAAAGAGGCTACTGCATCTGCTATGACCACTTTTTTAAAGAACCCCCAAAGCGCTTGCCGCATGCCATCAACGGCTTTCTGATAGTCAAAATACCTGCGTTTAGACATTTGAGGGAGAAGGTTTGAGGCCCTTTCAATGGGACCTGCAACAAGCTGCGGGAAGTAACCAACAAAAGCAGCAAAGGCAATGAAATCTTTTGTGGGCTCAAGTTGCTTTCGGTAGATGTCAATGGTATAGGACATCGTTTGAAAGGTATAGAAAGAGATACCCACCGGTAAGGCTATTTTTAAAAGAACAGGATTCGTATGGAGTCCAACGCTATGAGCAATCTCCATAAAATTCTCCATGAAGAAATTGTAGTATTTGAATACGCCAAGAAGACCTAGGTTAAAAATCATACTTGCGGTAAGCAAAAGTTTCCGCTTCAATGCATTCGTTGCAGCTGCTAGGTATTGACCAAGTAAATAGTCGACCACAGTGGATGCTACAATAAGACTCAAGAATCTTGCGTCCCACCAACCGTAGAAGATGTAAGAAGCTGTTAGGAGCATTATATTTTGTGAACGCAGAGAATTACGCAGCGCCCAGTATACCGCGAATACGATAGGTAAAAAGATAGCGAAAGGCAACGAATTGAACAGCATTATCTAAGAATTCTCTGGTAGTTTTCTGCAATGGTCTGTTCGGAAAATTGGCTGCAGGCAAGTGAATAATTTTTAGTGCGTTCTTTAAGAGTTAATGGCGTTCCTAATGTTTCTCTGCTCAGATCATTCCAGGTAAAAAAGTAATAGCCTTGCTCTTTAAGAAAGGGAAGTAATACACTTTCAGGGTGTAAAAAAACCTTAGTTCCACTCATTAGCGCAATAAACAAGGTGTTTCCGGCTTCCTGTCTTCTGTGGCCAAATATTGCATAGCCTGAAGTACATATAAGTTCGAAATATGCATTGCGATCCATATAGTTAAGAATTGGATGGAAAGCCGAACCAAGAATGCCTTTGCCAAATTCTAAAGTTGCTTTAATGTGTGCTTGGTCGCCATAGCTTAGAGGTGTTCTAACTGGCTGTGTCACTCCTAAATCATGAAGTCGTGCCAACAAGTGTCTGTGATTTCCACTTTGTGAACCGCTGTGATTTAATAATATATCTTCAGAACAAAAATCAGGGTTAGCGACCACCCATTGTTTAACCAATTCAATGTCCTCTGGATTGAAGGCACCGTATTGAAACTTCAGCATTTCCCCTTGAAATTGATAGTGCTCCACAAGAAGATTAAAATCTCCGGGGCTCCAGAAACACCAGTAGTCCACATGCGATTGTACAAATGGAGCATAATAACGGTTATAAGCTTTTAATTCAGCCCAGCGCTTTAATCGGCTCAGTAGATTTTCTCCTTTGATGCGTGTTAAGATTCCTTTAGGTGCATCCAATTGTTCAAAGAGCTTAAACCCTTTGAAGGCTAGAAGAAGTTCATATAAATCGTTGCCATAAAACAGCCAATACACAGGAGCCTTGGGAGCGGCACTTACCCATTTGATTTTCTGGTAGGTCATCAAGTGGATATACACTCTTTCAATTTCAACATTGTGTTTCAACTGGTAATCTGTCCATTCAGAAGAATGAATGATCTGCCCGCTTTCTTGTAAAAAAGTGTAAGGTGGTTTAGGGCCAAAAACGATGTAAAGATTGTTGTCCAGTACTGCCTGAGCCCTTTTCATAAAAGGCGGCAGGAACTTTTCGTCATTTATCAGGTGGACATACATACTATTTGGAATAACCGAATTTTTCTAATGAAGTATGCGCTAAATTCCATAGCTGGTCGCTAAAGTGGGGGTCTAGTTCTTTTCTAAATGCGCCCGCTCTATTGGGATCAATAGGTTGAAGGGTTTTTTGCTTCCAATGGAGCATTTCTTGGGGCTCGTCATTGTGATTATAGAACTGACTCATACGCTCATTGTATGAAAGTCCCAAGAAATGCGCCACTCTTTCGAGTTCACGTTCTGGATGAATCAAGAGGTCTTCATAGCGTACGACAAGGGTTGGCTTATCACCTAAATAGCTTAATAAACGCTCATTATTTTCAATCCATTTCCCGGCAATTTCCTCTGCGCTAGTTTCTAAATTTGGAGCGTATTTTCCTTTTAAGTTTTTCTTTTCAATATCTAAATACGAGTTGGCTACATCTCTTACATCCCTTACTAGGTGTATGTATTTAGCATTTGGCATGGCATCTGAAATATCTTCAAGGAAATTCAAATAATAGTTGTTCTTATCAATAGCAACTTCAGGAGCCGTATTATTTCCCTTGGATTTAGAATAGGCACTAAACACAGCTTTTACCATGTTTTGGTAATTGGGTGCAGCTACCTGATCAAAAGAATTCGTAAGATCTTCCAAAGTCAAGCCCCAGGTTTCCATTTTTTTGCTTCCCAAGACCGCATGTGCAAATGCAGTACGGTTTTGAGCAACGGTGAAATCAACCTTGCCGAATGCTGAAAAATTCCATTGAATAAAACCACATTCAGGTGGTGCCACCATCTGGGGATGTGCGTTGAGCATGAGCCGAAACAGGGATGTTCCGCTGCGAGGATTTCCAAGAATGAAGCAGAAGTTCATAGTATTCAAATGTAAGGTCTAGCCGTCAATAGTGCTCTACTTTTCCCTTATTCATAGTTCTCCGGACTGGCCCATCCTTTTGATGCTTGAATTCCTTTCTTCCATTGATTGCGCAATGCAGTATACGAACCGTCCTTAGGAGTGAATGTATCATCTATTTCTGCTAGCTTTTTCAATTCATGAATGGATTTCCAGATGCCTGTTCCCAGACCTGCGAGTAATGCAGCTCCTAACGCTGTGCTTTCCGTTTCAAACGGACGAATAACGGGACAATTCAAAAGGTTGCTTTGAATTTGCATAAGTGTATTATTAGCGCTTGCACCACCGTCCACTCTTATAGACTTAAGCGGCTGTCCCAGATCCTTTGCCATGGCTTCTAAAACATCCGCCGTGCTTAGTGCGATAGCTTCTAGCGCCGCATAGGCAATGTGGGAGGTATTTGTTCCACGCGTAATGCCCATAATGGCACCTCTTGCATAACTGTCCCAATGTGGAGCTCCAAGTCCGGTGAGTGCAGGAATTATGGTTATACCACCATTTTCTCCCTCTTTTAGGGCTAACTTTTCTACATCCGCACTTTGATCAAAGAATCCTAGGCCATCACGTAGCCATTGGATCAGCGATCCGGCAACATATACGGAACCTTCTAAAGCATAGGTGCGCGTGCCGTTAAGTTGCCAAGCTACTGTACTGAGCATTTTATTTTTGCTGTTTACAATTTGGCTCCCGGTATTTGTCATAGCAAAGCAACCGGTACCGTAGGTGTTTTTGGCTTCCCCTGCGCTGAAACAAAGCTGGCCAAATAGGGCACTTTGTTGATCCCCAGCAATACCCGATATGGGAATTTCCGCTCCAAAAACGTCCTGATCTGTACTTCCCAAATGCCCGCTACTGTTGACCACTTCAGGAAGCATTGAAACAGGAATTTCAAATAGATCACAAAGTTCCTTGTCCCACATTCCACTATGAATGTTGTACAGCATTGTACGGCTTGCGTTTGAAGCATCCGTAATGTGTTTAGCTCCGCCTGTGAGTTTATAAATTAGCCATGAATCTACTGTTCCAAATGAGAGTTCACCCCGATTTGCCCTGTCTTGGGCTCCTTCTACATGTTTAAGAATCCATCTAATTTTACTCGCTGAAAAATAGGCGTCCACTATAAGTCCTGTTTTTTCTGCAACTTGATTAATAGAAGCTTCAGAAAATGAACTGCAAAAATCAGAGGTACGTCTGTCTTGCCATACAATGGCATTATAAATGGGTTCGCCCGTGAGCCGGTCCCATACTATAGTTGTTTCACGTTGGTTAGTAATTCCAATGGCAGAAATTGCACCGGGTTGAATTTTTGCCGATTTCAATGCAGAAGTAATGGCTTTATGTTGCGAGGCCCAGATTTCATTGGGATTATGCTCTACCCACGAACTTTTTGGGAAGTATTGAGGAAATTCGAATTGACCTAGACCAATTTTTTTAGTGTCTTTATCAAATACAATAGCACGTGATGACGTTGTACCTGCGTCAATTGCAAGAATATACGGGACCATAATGTCGTTGAGTTACTTGCCTTTAAGATAATCAGAATGCAGGGAAGGAAAGAGAAAGCGATAGGAGAAATACTTATCTTGTCACGCATCGTGAAAAGGACTTTGTATGAATGAATTTTGGGCCGAGTTTGTTGGGACGTTCTTGCTATTATTTGTTGGGAATGGAGTAGTTGCCAACGTATTATTGAAGAAGACTAAAGGTTCAGGTGATCCGGGTTCTTGGGTGATGATTACCACCGCTTGGGGATTAGCGGTTTACATTGGTGTTATTGTGGCAGGCCCTTACAGTGGGGCGCATTTAAATCCCGTTGTAACTTTTTCTTTGTGGCTTGATGGAGCTTTAGAAGGATCAAAGGTGGGCGTTTATATGTTGGCGCAACTTTTGGGTGCAGCAGCGGGTACCACATTGAATTATATTTTTTACAAGTCACATTACGACCTTACTAAGGATGGGGAGGCAATTCGAGGTACATTCTGTACGGCTCCGGCAATCAAAAATTCATGGAGTAACTTCTTTAGCGAAACCATGGGTGCTTTTGTATTGATGTTTGTGATCTTTTACATTTCTGACGGCGCTTTTGAGCTAGAAGGTCAAGAAGTACCTGTTGGGCTTGGAAGCGTTGGAGCCTTACCGGTAGGTCTTTTAGTTTGGGTAATTGGTCTTGGATTGGGAGGAACTACGGGATACGCAATCAATCCAGCACGTGATTTAGGACCGCGTATAATGCATCAATTGTTGCCCATTAAAAATAAAGTTGATTCTGGCTGGTCTTATGCTTGGATACCAATTGTTGGTCCGCTTTGCGGCGGTGCAATAGCATATTATACTAAGGAACTTTTATTGACCACGTTATAGTGAGTGTTTTTAAGCGACAGATAATCAAAGGTTCATTGTCCAATTTTTTGGGAATTGGTCTGGGCGTACTTAATAATATTTGGTTATTTCCACTAGCATTCACCCTAGAAGAATTAGGGATTTATAGATGGGTGGAGCGAACGGCAGTTCTAATTGCTGCCATAGCATTATTGGGAATGCACAGGACCTATGTGAGGTACCAAAGTCAATTTAAGGGTGATGAGGCGAGTCAATTTTTATCAAATATTATAGCCATAGTTGCTGCAGTTGCAGGAATATCTGGTATTGGGTTTACCCTCTTTGCCGGTAGAATTGCGGAACTTCTAGATGTTCCAGTTGCAGATGAAATCTTCATCCTTGGAGCGGTTATAGCAGGAAGTATGACCTACACACTAGGTCTTTCCATAGCATCAAGTGCCAAGCGTATTTCTGTTCCTTTTTTCTTGAAAAATGTGGGAATTCGGCTAATACTTTTAATTAGTGCCTACTTAGTGAGTAAGGATCACCTGGATTTTTCTTTTTGGATGAAGATTTTTGCCCTTGTGCACATGTTCGTTGGCTTGGGTGTGTTGTTTTACAGTGTGCTGCTTAAGGGGATTCCGCTACGTAAACCTAAACCTTTAAATAAGGGATTGAGTCAGGAATTGGCCACTTTTGCGGGAAGCGGAGTAATCATGGCGGTAATGACTATGAGCCTAGCTACTATTGATAGTCAAATGATTGCTTCTTTGATGAGTTATGAAGCACTGGGAATTTATAGTATTGCATTTTTTATAGGAAGTTTTGTGGATGGCATAAGACGGCCAGTTTCTCAAGCGCTGTCGCCTCAGTTTGCCAATCTTTGGAATGAAGGCAATACGGATGCAATCGCGAAAATGTACGGGCGTACTTCAAGAGTACTAATGGCTGTGGCCTTGGCTAGTTTCCTGCTAATTGTTCCAAATATTGAATTCATATTTAGTTTGATACCCAATCCAGAACGATTCGAAGACGCTAAATCTGTAGTGGTGCTGGTCCTATTCTCACGAGTTATTGATTATAGCTTTGGATCAAATGGCGAGTTGCTTTCCAATGGCCCTTATTTTAAATGGAATCTAGTGGCTATTTCAGGCCTGGTAGCCTTACTCATTGGGCTCAATTATATCCTTATTCCAATTTACAGACTGGACGGTGCCGGTTATGCCTTAATCATCTCTTATGCGGTATTCAACATTGCAAAAGCTGTTTATCTCTACTTAAAAGAGAATATGCAGCCATTTTCTTCTGTCCAGCTTACACTCGTTTGTATTGCGCTGCCCACCTATTTACTGGCTATGAAATTAAGTGGTCCAAGCGCTTTAGATTTCATATTCACCAATGCCGTTGTAGCAATAGGATTGGTGGTTGGTTTTATCTTAGTGCGTAAGCGTATTTAATTCCAAAAGCAATTAGCTTTGTCTTATGTCCAAAATACTAGTCACAAAACCATTTCAAGCACCCTTTGAAGAGATTACTGCAGAAATGCAGCGCGCTTGGGACGCCCAATGGCTAACAAATAATGGACCGCTTCTCAAAGAGTTTGAAGCTGGTTTGAATGCCTATTTAGGTACAAAAGATTGTGCGGTAGTTAGCAACGGAACTGTGGCCATTCAGGTTGCCCTTCAAGCACTAGGAATCAAAGGAGAGGTAATCACAACTCCCTTTTCCTATGTGGCAACCACTTCAACTATAGTCTGGGAAGGTTGCACACCTGTATTTGTGGATATAGATGCAAAGACGTTCAATATAGATCCCGTTCAAATTGAATCTGCCATTACAGAAAAGACTTCCGCTATTTTGGCAACGCATGTTTTTGGAGTCCCATGTGACGTGGAAGCAATTGAACGCATTGCCAAAACGCACAACTTGAAAGTGATTTATGATGCGGCACATTGCTTTGGAACTAAAATAAATGGTGTTTCCGTATTGAACTATGGAGACCTTAGTACACTTTCCCTTCACGCGACTAAGCTTATGCACAGCGTGGAAGGCGGAGCAATATTTGTCAACGATTCTTCCAGTAAAGTGGAAGGGCTTACTGAGCCAGTTTCTCCTTTGAGATACACCGTAAATCGATTGAGAAACTTTGGTCACTTTGGGCCGGAAGTTTTTGACGGAGTGGGAATAAATGCTAAAAACAGCGAAATTCATGCAGCCATTGGACTTGTAAATCTGCGCTATGCGGATGAAATTATGACGGATCGGGAACGACAACATGAACGTTATGATCAGGGGCTAGAAACTTTGGCATTAACGAAGCCTGAGATAGCAGAAAACGTTGATTGGAATAAAAGTTATTATCCCGTAGTATTTAAAAGCCAAGAAGAGGCCCTCCATGTACTTGATGGTCTGGAAGCTTGCCGGATTTATGCCCGCAGATATTTCTATCCAGCACTCAATACACTGCCTTACATTGTTCGCCCAGGCAAGACACCAAATGCCGCAACAATCTCTACCTCCATTCTTTGCTTACCGCTTTACTTTGGTTTGGAAGATGAAAAAATCACCCGTGTTATAGAAGAGGTGGTGCGACTATGCAATGAATTCAGGTCATGATTAAGTTGCCCGAATCGTTGAGAAATCTCTTTGGCACGCACGGTGAACCGGCTGCTAGAATGACCAATGCTCCGCTTTTTGTAACCGGCAGTATGCGTTCAGGCACTACATTTCTAGTGGATAAATTAAGTTCCCACCCCCAATTATTGAAAATTGGCGTGGAGCTCAATCAAGTTTGGACTGACATTGGAGGTGCTTCAATAAAGGGAACCTGCGAACATAAAGTAGCAGCGGATGCATCTGCTGAATACACCTACCAGATGACCGCTTACTTTGCTAATTTCATACAAGAATCGCGGAGCTTCAAGCGTAAGGCAATGCGGAGGTATGCCAAATATTTTCATGGATTAGGCAGGGCATCTTACGATTGGGAAAATATTATTCCGGTCAACAAAAGCCCGCATTTGATGAATAAACTTGGATATGTGGGTGCGTTGTTTCCCAAGAGTACGCTTATTCTTATTGTAAGAGATGTTTATAGTCATTCGGCATCAATGAAGTATCACTTTGAAAAGCTACACAAAGCAGACGGCAGAACGTACTTTATGGAAGATAGTCTGCAGGCTTGCTACAGCCAATCGTATGGTGAGGTACCTGATGGAAGGCCTTCTTTTCCTGGCGACTTTTCTATTATTCCTGCACTTTGGATACGCATGAATACTTTGGCCTTTAAAGAGCTCAATGAGGCTACTTTTCAGCAAAAGATCGTGGTGAGTTACGAAGATCTAGTCACCAATCAAAAAGGTACGCTAACAGCCATTTTTGAGGCCTTAAAACTGATGCAATCTCATGCTACGGCTTCTAGTGAAATTGCAGAGAAAGCTACCGTTTTGGTGAATACCACTACCAAGGGGAACCCGTTGGAGAAATGGAAAGATCAGTTGAGCTCAGAAGAGGTTGCCGCAATTGACAGTGCGTTGTCCAAACATGCAGAGGACTATGCGTTCATTACTAGTTCTCTGGATCAATTGAAGATTAGACCAAAATAATGCAAGAGCATTTTCCAAATCTTATCATTGGTGGTGCCCCAAAGTGCGGGACAAGCAGCCTTTATTTTTGGCTTAGCGCCCACCCAGAGGTGTATGGTTCTCCAAAAAAAGAGACCTTCTTTTTTGCTGACAAGGTGAATCGATTCAATAAGTCTGCAAATGTGCATGAACACGACAGGAGTTCCTACCACGAATTTTTTAAGGACGGTGCAAATGCAAAGGTTCGTTTTGAGGCCACTGCTCATTATCTGTATGAAGAGGAGGCGTTGAAGGCTTTCTCACAAGCTGAACAACCGCCAAAGATGATTTTCTTGTTTCGTGAGCCTTCAAAACAGATGTACAGCCATTACAAGATGGAGAAGTTCCGTACCAAGACCGTTGACATGAATTTGGAACAATACATTGAATTACCTAAGATTGAGAAGTATGTGAATTACGCTACGTATTTGAAAAAATGGGTGGATGCTATGCCAAAGAATCATGTGCGTATATGGGCCTTTGAAGATTTCATGTCACGAAAGGAAGAGGTGATGAAAGAAATAGCTGAATATTTGGGGATAGACCCCTCCTTTTATGTGAATTTCAACTTTGAGCATCGGAATGAAAGTGTTGCCATACGTAGTGGTGGATTGCATCAACTGGGTTTGAGAATACAGCCATTCATTCCACATTTTATTCAACGCCTTTTGCTTCCTCTTTATATGAAAATGAATAGTGGAGGCCGCGCACCAGATGATGAAAATGATTTACAGGTGCTCCAATCGTTCAAGACCAATCATGCTGAGGTGGGCCTTGATTTGAAGAAATTATTTCCGGATGTTCGCCTAGAAAAGTGGTCGTAAATCGGGTACTTTTTAATTTGCAGGAACGCTTTCTATGACTGCCTTAATAACTGTGTATACACAGAGAAAGGATGAGATTTTTTCCGACCTTTAGCAGATGAAAATTACAAACAAGTACACCCTTGCCCTTTTAGGTCTTATCATGACCATTGGTGCAGTAGCCCAGCCACTAACGTATTACCAGGATGCCTGGAATGAAAACGGCAACGACCTACGAGAAGCGCTTTATGATATTATTAAAGTGCATACTAAGCTGCCGTATTCTTCGTCTTCCACGGATACATGGGACGTTCTTAAAGCATCCGATGTAGACCCCGCAAACTCTTCAAATGTCATTTTGATTTATGCGGGTATTAGCGTAAACGGTCCACAGGAGTACAATGGAGGATCCGGTTGGAATAGAGAACATGTATGGCCTCGCTCATTGGGTAATTTTGGAACAAGTACAGGGGTTGGTACAGATGTACACAATCTGAAGCCCGCTACAATCAGTCTAAATTCTACACGCTCTAATCATGAATTTGATTATTTAGGAACCAGCGGAAACGCGGTGAGTTACGGAGGAAATACTACGGGGAATAGGCTAAACGCAAGTGCCGGTCTATGGGAACCTCGAGATGATGTAAAAGGCGATTTGGCAAGAATTATCATGTACATGGACCTGAGGTATGAAGGCGCAGGAAGCGAACCAGATTTAGTAATGCGAGAAGCATTGAATACGGGCGGAACAACCTTCGCAGTAATGTCTACTCTGCTTACTTGGCATTTTCAAGACACAGTGGACCAGTTTGAGCTCAATAGAAATAACGTCATAGCAAATTTACAAGGGAACAGAAACCCGTTCATAGACCATCCGGAATTGGCTCATTACCTCTACGGCGACTCCGTAGGTGTAGTCTGGAACCCATTTCTTGATGTCGAAAAAATGGATGACGTACGTTCAATGGTTAATATTCACCCAAATCCTGCATCTAATGAAATCTTTTTGACGACTTCATTTGCTGGTCGTGCAAGTCTCATTAATGTCAAAGGACAGCGTTTTGAATTCAAACTTGAGGAAGGCATGAATCGTTGGGATGTAAGTAGTATTCCTGCGGGCCAGTATATTCTTGAGTTCAGTGACGGAACCAAGCAAAAGGTTTTAATTAATCATTAACCGCGAGCGGAAATAGTAAACACACAAAACCCGGCAGAATGCCGGGTTTTGTGTGTTATGACCTAATTTTTTTATTGTTCTAAGCGAGTAATTTCCTTACGATTCCACTAATCACTTTTCCATCTGCCTGACCAGCCATGGCACCTGTAGCTTGGCCCATAACTCTCCCCATATCTGCCATAGAACTAGCTCCCGTTGAAGCAATGATTTCTTTGACTTTGGCTTCTATTTCACTTTCGCTCAACATAGCGGGTAAGTAGCGTTCAATGATTTCAATCTGCGCCTCTTCTGGGGTTGCCAAATCTTCCCTTCCTTGATCACGAAAGATGGTTGCACTTTCAACCCGTTGCTTTCGCAATTTTGTCAATAATTTGAGCTCTCCCGCTTCGGTGATTTCTGTTGCGCCAGCCGCAGTTTTTTCATTGAGAATCGCTGTCTTGATTGCACGCAATGCTTCAAGAGCAATACGGTCTTTTGCTTTCATAGCGGTTTTGAGGTCCGCCATGATTTGTGCTTCTAACGCCATATTTAGTCTACGTTATCGTGTAAAAATGAATTATTTGTTCTAATGTTTCCCTCGGAATCAATCCCGATGTTTGACGGCTTATCTTCTGATTTGTGTTCTAAATCAACATCTACTCCTTGTCGCATATAAGCGGGTACACGTTCAGATTCTTCGATTTGATTAGTTCCTTTAAACTGGTATTGAAAAGCTTGTAGTCTAGAAATACGGTCTTTTACTTTGGTGGGAAAATCTCCTGCATTGTCTGCTTTGACTGCAGAGATTGGTCGGTCCATATCTTCCTCATGGCTGCGCTCCTCTACTTCAGGGGCAGTAATGACTTCTACAGTTTTTACTTCGAAGGCCAAAGAGGCTTCATCCTCTTCCACATCTTCAGTTGCTATTTCTGATTCGTGAAATTCAGGTGAAGGGACCGTAAGACTATGATCAATACTTTCCTGTTGTGCCTTGTTTCCTAGATTAGGCACTTCACTTAAGCTTAAGTCAAACGCTTCGTAGGTGGTTTCTGAATTAGTTGTGCTTTCCTGAGTTGTTGTGCGCTCACTAGCTTCAATTTCCTCAAGGTTTAGTGCGAAGCCATCACCTTCAATATCTTCTAAAGTGAAGGTTGAAGTAGCTAAAGTTTCAGTAGGTTCCTCGCTTGATTCAAGATCTATTGGCTCTTCTAGAGCAGGGTCTTCTTGGCTATGTTGTTCCACCATTCCCTGCGGTCTTTCCATTGGGGCAGGAGCAGGTTCATCAAATTCTGATGCAACTTCAGGAATAGAATCTGGTGTTTCCGTTTCTTGTTCAACTTCATCTATGATGACCAATTCAATTTCTTCTTCCTCTGGTTCAACTGCCTGTGAAAATAAATCCCATGGGGATACCTCAAGACCACCTTCTTGAGAGTCAGTTTCATCTTCTTCAGTGGAACTATTTTCTATGCTGTGAATGACTGGCTCCGCATCTTCAGTAGAAAGGAGTTGTGGTTCTTCTTCCTGCAGATCTGACTCTTGATCCTCTTGATCAGGCGCTTCGTCACTTATATCCCATTCCAAGACATGCACGGTAGCCTCTTCATCATCAAAAGCTTCCTCATTAAGCCGAGTGTCAAATATCTCAGGATCTTCTTCAGGAATTTGAGGGAATCCTTCTTGTGGATTTTTGTCCTCACCAAATTCATCCTGTGGTTCATCCTCTTGTTGGTCTACAATATCTTCTTGAACTTGATTGGTTTGGACTTCTTCCTGTGTTTCTTCAAAGTCCCCTAAATCCATCACCACCCGGTCTTGTGAATCTTCAGGAGTTGCCTCAGGATTTACAATGGGCGCCGTGAAGTTGGTTTCTTCTTTGATTACACTAGATTCTTGTTTCTCCTCATCTAAGGTATGTACCACCATTTCTGGCTTATCTGTGGGCAGAACTCTTTTTCCAGTTGGGAAACCAGTAGCAATGATAGTACAGGTAATCTTGCTACCTTCTTCATTTTGGCCACCAATACCCATAATTACATTGGCATTTCCCCCAGCTTCTCGTTGAATGTGGTCGGTAATTTCGCCAATTTCATCAATGGTGATTTCGTGATCGCCCTCCCCGGAGGTTAATAACAGCAGAATATTTTGTGCTCCCTTGATATGATTATCGTTAAGCAGAGGAGAGTCTAATGCAGCACTAACAGCCATTGCAGCACGATCCTCACCTTCTGCTGAAGCTGTTCCAAACAATGCACTACCGCTGTTTTCAAGAACGGTTTTGGCATCGCGTAAATCAATATTCTGTGTGTAGTGATTGGTAATGACTTCAGCAATGCCTTTTGCTGCACCTGCCAATACTTCGTCCGCTTTACTAAATGCGTTTCTGAATCCTAAATCCCCGTAAACCTGGCGTAGCTTATCATTATTAATGACAATTAAGCTGTCTACGGCATCACGCATTTCTGCGATTCCTTTTTCTGCTTGTACGGCTCTAATATTACCTTCAAATGAAAACGGGGAAGTAATGATTCCAACGGTCAAAATGCCCATGTCTTTGGCGGCCTGAGCAATTACGGGCGCAGCACCTGTTCCGGTACCTCCACCCATACCAGCTGTTACAAAGCACATTTTAGTGCCGTTCTCCAGCATCTTAGTGATTTCAGCAATGCTTTCATTTGCAGCTTTCAATCCAATTTCTGGATCAGCACCAGCGCCCAATCCTTCCGTAAGCGATGCACCTAGCTGTACCTTATTTGGAACAGGACTGTGGTACAGGGCTTGAGCATCTGTATTACAAACTATAAAATCTACACCGTTTACACCCACGCGAGTCATGTGGTTCACGGCATTGGAGCCGCCACCGCCAACTCCGATAACTTTGATCACGGAGCTGCGGTTTTTGGGTAGGTTAAATTGAATTCCGTCTTCGATCATGGTTTTGTTATTCTATATCGTCGTCTTCGAGCCATTTTTTAATTCCGCTGACAAAACCTTTCCAAATGGGGTCTTTTCGCGGTTTAGCTTTTACTGATCCCTCTTGGTCCGGGTCGCCCTCTTCAGGCTCTGTTTCGGGCGCAACAGGTTTCTCGGTTTCTTCTTCTGGAAGAATGATTTCATTCGGGTCATAGGCCATAGTCTCCGGATTTTCTGCTAAGGCCATGGAAAGCAGACCAATTGATGTAGCATATACTGGGCTTGCTAATTCTTTCAAGTAGCCGCCAGCAAGATGCTCGTTGGGATAGCCAATTCTTGTGGGCATTCCCGTTAGATATTCTACCAATTGGTTCATGTGCTTTAATTGGGAACCGCCACCGGTCACTACAATTCCAGCAATTAATTTTTTTCGTGGGTCATTTTGTTGGTAGTTGTTTATCTCACTTACTACGCTTTCAATGATTTCCTTTACCCTTGCGTTGATAATCTTGGACAGGGTCTTTAGGCTTATTTCCTTTGGTGCTCTACCGCGCAATCCTGGAATACTCACAATTTCGTTTTCCTTGTTTTCACCAGGCCAAGCAGATCCAAATTTTACTTTCAGGAGTTCCGCTTGCTTTTCAATAATCTCGCAGCCTTCTTTGATATCTTCAGTAATGACTTTACCTCCAAAAGGAATGACGGCAGTATGTCGTATGATACCGTCTTTAAAAATGGCAATATCTGTTGTTCCGCCACCAATATCTACTAAAACTACACCGGCGTCTTTTTCATCTTCACCTAAAACAGCATCTGCAGACGCTAAAGGTTCAAGGGTAATATCTCCAACGGTCAATTCACTCTGTTCAACGCATCGGGCAATGTTTTTAATAGATGCAATTTGACCTACAACAATGTGGAAATTGGCTTCCAATCGGGACCCGTACATCCCACGTGGATTAATGATATTGCTATCGCCATCAACGCGGTATTCCTGAGGGAGGGCATGTAGAATCTGTTCGCCTGGCATCATCACTAGGTTGTCTACATTTTTCTTCAAGGCTTCTAAATCCGTTACGTCAATGATAGCTTCTGCATCATCTCTCATGATATAATCGGAATGCTGCATGGAACGGATATGCTGCCCAGCAATTCCCACCATTACTTTAGTGATTTTGAGCCCTGAAGCTTCTTCTGCCATTTTTATCGCAGATTGAATGCTTTCAATGGTTAGGGTAATGTTTGCAACAACACCTCGTTGAACGCCAAGACTTTTGCTCTTACCGATTCCTAACACGTCAATTTTTCCGTGCTCTTCCAATCGTCCAACCACGGCAACAATCTTTGTTGTGCCAATATCTAATCCGACTGCTAATGGGGCAATTTGTGTCATCTTGATGTAGTTACTACTTGGTTTTTATACCGCAAATCAATTCGCTTAATGTCCTTTAACTCCTCTTCAGTATGTGCTGCATAGTAGGCAGCTAATTTTTTTAATTCACGCTCCATGCGCTCATCAGCATGCGCCTTTACAGTATGCTGATATGCTCGTGGAACAATCTCTAAAGTGCTGCTGTCCACAGCAAGTTGAGCAATGCTCTCTAGATTAATTATTGAGGTCATCTTGTTTAGGGTTCTGCCAGCATTTGACAAAGCCGCACTATCCGATGTTCCCGTTATAACGGGTAGGTCCAACCATTTACCATTGGGCTGTTCCAATACCTCCATTTTTTTACTGATGAAAAAGTTTTGTTCTGTTCCGTAAGCTATGGCCAGTACACTCTTGTTAATCACTTCAACAACGAGGTTGCTGTCCATATTCCAATATACCTGCGCTTCTTTCACATACGGCAGGGCTTCAATAGAGGTTTCTAACAAAAACGCATTAAGGCCAAGCGCTAGGGAATCAGATGATTTAGACAAGAATCGGTCAACTTCATTTTTCACTTCTTCTTGAGATGTAAGTCCTTGTTTATCAATATCTTCTATTTCAATAATCACCTTGTGGAATACAGCTGATTTGACATAATCATTGCTAAAAATCCCACCTAAAACAAGGCCAGATAGCAGCACTAACAGTAGAATTAGACCAAAAAGTTTCCGCTTTTTCATGTCAATTCTTCTTTAATAGTTGCTACTAAGTCACCAATATCACCGGCTCCAACAAGAAGCAGTACATCTGGATTCAGGGCTTTTAATCGTTTGGGTAATGCTTCTTTTGAAATTAATTCGGCACGTTCAATCTTTTGCGCCAATACCTCACTTGTAATTCCTGGAATAGGTTTTTCTCTCGCAGGGTAAATAGGTAATATTAGAGTATGAGCAGTCCTAGATAATTGCTTTTGAAATCCCTCCATGAAATCTCGAGTTCTAGAATACAGGTGAGGTTGAAAAACTAGAGTAGCTTTCTTTGACGGGTACAATTCTTCAATACTGGTTAAAAGCGCATTGAGTTCAGTGGGGTGGTGCGCATAATCTTCAATAATTATGGGATTATTGCTGTGAAATTCAAACCTACGTTTAATGCCTTTAAAGCTGCTTAGGGAGTTTGCAATTATTTGACCGTTTACCCCTGCGTAGTTGGCCAAGGATGCGGCGAGTACTGCGTTGTACACATTGTGTGCTCCTGGCATCCGGAGTCGCGTAGGGTATTTTTCACCTTCGATAATCAGGCTGAAGGTATACGCCCCGTTATCAGGCTGAATTTGTTCTGCTCGAATTGGAGCTTGAGGGGTGTTTACTTTATTCGTGTTTGCCAGGGAAGATGCGGTGTAGGTAGGTCCGCTTACTTGGTTTAAGAATGCTTCAAAAGTTCGTGTCAATTCTCCAGAATTCCCGTAAATGTCTAAATGATCGGCATCAATGGTGGTTACAGCTGCTGCCTCAGGCTGCAAATGCATGAAGCTTCGGTCAAACTCATCTGCTTCAACTACTACCCAGGGTCCGTTTCCAAGACGGTAATTTGTGCCGGTACTTGTCATAATTCCACCAATAAAACCAGTAGGATCTTCACCAGCTTCACTCAAAATATGAAGTAGCATTGCTGAGGTGCTAGTCTTGCCATGGGTGCCGGCTACGGCAAGGCACCGCTTTGGGTTGGCCAACAATCCTAGCGCTTGAGCGCGTTTAATCATTTTAAAACGGCTAAAGAATTCCAACCATTTTAATCCTTCAGGCATTGCGGGTGTATAGATTACTGTGGTTTCTTCCACATCCCAACCTGGATAAACACCAAGGTCTTCATTAAAGGTTATCTGAGCGCCTTCCTGAATCAACTCATCCGTCAAAGCCGTCCGTACTTTATCATACCCAAATACAGGCGTACCTATGCTTAGATAATGACGAGCAATGGAGCTCATTCCAATTCCGCCAATGCCAAGGAATACGATATGTTGCTCTTGCTTATTCACTTAATCCGTCAATAAGATCTGCTATGTCCTCTGTGGCTTTGGGCAATGCTAAGCTTTTGATAGCCGTCCCCATCTTTTTTGCTGTATCCGGATCTTTCAAAGCCGCTAATTGATCCAAGAACAGATGATCCATTTCTTTTTCTTTAACCAAAATGGCAGCATTTTTCTCACTCAACGCCATGGCATTGTGGGTCTGATGATCTTCCGCAACGTTTGGAGATGGAATTAGAAGGGCAGGCTTTCCAATTAGGCAGAGCTCGCTTAAAGTGCCAGCACCTGCTCGGCTTACTATAGCATCAGCAGCAGCATAGGCAACAGACATGTCTTCAATAAAGGCCTGTACCTTTGCACCTTCTCTAGTCATCCCTTGGTACTCTTTTTCATAGAGTTTGCCGCATTGCCACATCACTTGCCATCCCTGGTCCATGATGTCTCCTAAATTTTTTGCAATCTGCTTATTTATAGCTCTAGCCCCTAAGCTTCCGCCAAG
>PXYR01000128.1 GCA_003023665.1 Bacteroidota bacterium | reverse complement strand
TGAATACCATTAGGTAGAATAGAATATAGGCTCCAAAATACTCTGCTACGGAGATTTATACTCAACATTTTGCTGTTTTTCTTCATTTCACGCCTAAAGGTGAATCGTATTAAATTAACTTCGTGTAGTTTGTATTTACAACTGCTACACAATGTCTAATGCCGCCCGACTTTTTGTTTTCTTTTTAACCATAATGCCTTTTATTGGTGCTGCGCAAATTGACTCATTAAGGGACGTGTGGGCCAACAAAGGGTTAAACGATACAACCAGACTTAAAGCCTTAGAAGAGTATCAGGTTTTAACGCAGCGCGTGTATCCTGACTCTGCACTTACGGCTCTTGATGTATACCTAGATTTAACCAAGCAGAACGGTCTGGTTAGAAAAGAGGCGGGTGCCTATGTGAACAAGGCAAATATTTTTCGTGATAAAGGGAATTTTGATAATGCTTTAAGGCTATACAACAAAGCTATAGAAACCGCTAAAGGCATTGATGATATGGTTTTTACCGGAATTATAACCGCAAACAAAGGCAATGTCTATCTTGAAGAGCTTATGTATTTTGAGGCCTTTCAGGCTTTTACGGCTGCATTGAAGATATTTGAATCGGAAAATCATCATGAATTTGCAGCAGCTATGCACAATAGCATAGGTAATGTCTACTTACAAATTGAAAACTACGAATTAGCTGAAAGCTACTTAAAGACTGCACAAAACCTTTACAGACAGTTAAAACAAAAGATTCATAATCAGGCAATTATAATCATGAATTTAGCCTTAATTGATTTTGAGACCGAGGACTACATAAGTTCCGATTCGTTGTTTTCACAGGCGTTAGATTCCCTAGAGTTAAAAGAAGACATCATCCTTAGAGCAGGTTGTTATGCCTATCTCGCCAGGACCCGCTTGGCGTTACAAAACTACCAGCAGGCATCTTTTTTTGCAGAGGAAAACCTGTCTCTTTGTGAAGAAATAGGAAACTCTTCTTTGCTTCTTGAGGCAAGGGTAATTCAACTTTTGTCTCTTGCAAAGAAGAGCCCAAGTGTTGTTGCAAATGAGTTTGTTTCTATGGTAAAAAACCAGCCTGACGAACTTTCCAACGACCTTAAAGAAGATGTGTTTGAGTACTTAATGACACATTATAAAAGCAATGGTCAGTGGGAAGAAGCGCTGCTCATTAATGAGAAACTTGGAGAAGCTCAGAAAGAAACGCAACAGAAAAAGAACGACCTTGCTTTGATCCGAGGAACAATCAAATATGAAATTGATCTAGAAAACGAAAAATCAAACTCAAAGCTCGTCCTTAAAAATTTAAGGGCTTCATTTTTAGCGTACTCCTTATTAGGGGTTGCTGTATTTATTTTCATCATCGTGTTTCTTTATCAAAAGCACATTAATATTGAAAAAAGAACTAGTCTTTTGAATGAAATTGACAGGCTTAGAGCGGCGAAGAGCGGGGCGCAATTGGTAAATCCAGCTGACTACAAATTATCTCGTGCAAAAATTGAGAAAGCGATTGAAAGGCGTTTAAACGATACAGACTGGAAGGTGCTCCAGACTATTCAATCTGACCCCGTGATTTCTAATGCGAAAATAGCAGAGAGCGTTTTTTTAAGTGTTGACGGGATTGGCTCTTCGCTTCGCAGAATGTATGACTATTTTGGTATTCAAAACTCCAAATACAAAAAAATCTCGCTGGTAATGAAGTCCATTGAATACTCAAACAGATAATTTGTACGGTATCACTTAAAGTCGTGATAACAATGATCTTATTATCACATACAAAAGCCTGTCGCTTGTGCGACAGGCTTTTAGTTTTTTGAATAGCCGGCTTACTGTTTTATCAGTTTTATATGCCTACTCTCTTTAGCCGTCTGAAGCAATAGAATATATACTCCGTTTTCATAGTTTGTTAAGTCATATGTTGATTGAATGGCGCCTTCATCCAACATTTGCCCAAGTTCATTAAACAGCTGAAAACTTCCTTCCATTAATGGCTCAATGTTCACAATGTTTGATGTGGGATTAGGAAACACCTCAAAATCAACTTGAGTTTCTTCCAGTGTTGACATTTGACCTGGCGCAAAAACATTAACGCTTACGTTAACCCCTTTAAAACTTACGTTTCCTGCGGTATCTATATAGAGTGAATCACAGAACAGGTCGCTACACAAGAGGTTTCCTTGACTATCGAAAACAGATTGTTCTAAACAAATATCAATTGGACCACTAGTTGTGTATTGATACGATGGCAAAGAACCTAGACTTGAAGCTCCATTGCCCCAAAACCACTCGTACATTACAAACGGGGAATTTAAAACACTGTTCGAATTTACTTTGGAGGTATTGTAGAGCACAATTTGTCCGCTACCCGTAAGAGATGTATCAATCTCAAATTCAGCTTTACAATTTACGCCACCAGAACCAGAACCGCCGCCAGAATTAGAGCTACAAGTGATAAATGATGCTGTGCAAGACACCGTTGAAGGCAGGTTGGGTCCAAAAGAATAGGACTGCACAAAGACGTTGGAAGCTCCCGTATTGTTGCAATTGTTATCTGCATACGCAAAGACCACGCCCGCTGAATCGTATAGATCCAAGGTATCCGAAAAATTACCGTTTATATCTGTGTATGTCAACATGCTCATACCGGCTGCGTAGCTGGCGGTATCAGCCATGTAAACCTCCCAGTTTGGTAACGGGTTTCCTGATGCTGAATCAATTACGGTTCCTGAAATGATTACTGAACCTACAGGCTGGCTCCAACCAAGCGTAGTGGTGAGTAATGCAAGTAAAAGGGTACGAAGGGTAGTTTTTTTCATGTTCGTTTTTCTTTTAGGTTAGTATTGTCTTTAACAAAGAAGATGTGTTTTGTTTAACCTTTCTGTTAAAACGTTCAACAAATAAAAGTGTTCTTCATGAAACAACCATTAACATAGGTTAAAGGCGATTTTTTCGAAACGCACGCTTGTGCTTACGTCTTTATTTGCTGATTATTAAAGTTTTATGAAAGCTGTTTCATCATTCCGCATACTTCATTTGTATTGTAAATTTGTTTTCGGCGTGAAACAAAACCCGCCTAAATCTATTCTAGATGCGCAACCTACTCCTTTCTATTATCTGTTTTTTTAGCATGACTGTTAGTGCTCAAGATTCTACCAGAAGAAAAACACCTCTCCTAAGCAACTATTTTACAAAGATGCTAGGTCCACAAAAAGACCCTGCAGCGCCGCAGCTTATCAATTATCCAACACTTGCGTATTCGCCTGAAACTAGATGGGAGTTTGGCGTTAGCAGCCTCTATGTATACTCTGCAAACAAGGATTTAAGTAATCGCCTAAGCGAGATAAAAGCCTTCACTTTTTATACCCAAGAAAATCAATACGGTATATGGCTGGATCACGCTGTTTACTCAGATAAAAACAAGTGGTTCGTCTATGGAAGAGCGAGATACCAAAGTTTTCCATTGTTTTATTATGGAATTGGCCCTGAATCCCCGCAGGAATACACCGCATTAATAGACGGACAGTACACCCTACTCAGAGAACGGGTTTTAAGAGAGGTCAAGCCCTCTTTGTACTTTGGCCTAGAGCTTGATTACCAGAGGTTAGCTAACGTAGATTATCTTGAAACGTCCGCGCAATATGTAGCCCCTGAAACTGGTGAGAACGGCTCAACTAATCTTGGTCTTGGTGCGGGTTTGCTTTTTGACAATATCCACAATGCAATGAATCCAAGAGAGGGGCTTTATAGCGAGTGGGCATTTTTAAGTTACCGCGACCAAATTGGTAGCGATTTTAACTTTACCACATACATCTCTGACAGCAGAATTTACAGGCCCATCAAAAAAAACACCGTGCTTGCTGCTCAACTTTATGGACAATTTACCAGAGGAGACGCTCCGTTTAACATGCTGTCCCTTATGGGAGGAGAAAGCTTAATGCGCGGTTATTATCTTGGGCGCTATAGGGACAAAAATCTTCTTGCAGGGCAAATTGAATATAGAATATTACCCTTTGGATTTTCAAAAAAATGGGGTGCGAGCGTATTCCTTGCAGCCGGTCAAGTTTATGGCGATGACCATGATTTTATGTGGAACCAATTCCTTCCAACCGGCGGTGCGGGAGTTAGATATTTAATCTTCCCAGATAAAGACATATACACGCGAATAGACCTTTCATTTACTAGAGAAGGTAGCGGTGTTTACTTTTTTATTGGGGAGGCATTCTAAATCTACTTAAACATGAAATATCTTTTTGTTCTAATTATTATCCTTTTAAATCCTTCAGCAACAGCTCAAGAATTAATAGTTATTGGCACACTTCAAGACGGCGGCTCCCCACATATGAATTGCAAAAAGGATTGCTGTGCCCAACCAAAGGAGAATGATTTTGTAGCAAGCATAGCCGTATGTGACTCCTCTTTATCCGTGGTCATAGATGCAACGCCTGATTTTGTGGAACAAACCAACTATCTGCGTGAGCAATTTGGTCATAATAATCTGGCCATCTTTTTAACGCATGCCCATGTGGGTCACTATAGTGGCCTCATTCATCTAGGTCGCGAAGCAGCTAACACCCACAAGGTCCCCGTTTATGTTATGAATAGGATGTTTGAATTTCTTTTTAATAATGGTCCTTGGGATCAATTAATCCGATTAGAAAATATTGAGCTTAGAGGCCTTCAAGAGAGCTTGCCAGTTACTCTTGAAAACGGAATTGTCATGACGCCTGTTTTAGTCCCTCACCGCGACGAATATTCAGAAACGGTTGGGTACTATATCAAAGGACAAAACAAAACAGCTCTGTATATTCCGGACATAGACAAATGGTCAGCCTGGGAGCAAAATATACTCGCGATTATCCCTTTAGTGGACTATGCATTTATTGACGGCACTTTCTATGAAGACGGTGAAGTGCCTCGTCCAATGGCTGAAGTACCACACCCTTTTATATCAGAAAGTGTATTGCTTCTGCAACATTTGACTCCAGAAAACCGTAACAAAGTTCATTTTATTCACCTCAACCACAGCAACCCAACTAGAAACAAAACGAATCCAGGTAGAATGGCAATTGAAGCTAGCGGTTTTAGATTCGCTGAATTTGGTCAGCGTTTTACGC
>PXYR01000127.1 GCA_003023665.1 Bacteroidota bacterium | reverse complement strand
TGAGGATTTAGGAAGCTTTGAAGAATTAGGCCTAAAAAGAGAAGGGTTACGTTACGGAGTACAAATCCGCATATTAGGAGAGATTGATACGGTTGATGTAATGGCCGTGCATCTAAAAAGCGGCTGTTTTGTTGATGATTTTTCTTCTTCTGACCGCTCTGCATGTGAAGTTCTGGAGCAGCAAGTCCCGGTTCTTGATCATTGGATTGAAACTCATGTTTCAAATAAGCAAAAGTTCGTTGTTTTGGGCGACTTTAACCATCGCTTGGCAAATGAGGAAAACAAAATGTGGCATATCCTCTCTGAAATACAAGGCGTACCGCTAGAAATAAGTAACAGCATGCAAAATCTAACGGGTTGTCATCCAAGATACCCTGCGCCTATCGATCACATATTAATGGGGCCTGAAGTATCTAGATTAAAAGTAGCTGGGAGCGAAGTGGTGCATTATTTCCCTAAGAAATCGGAAGAAATGGTTGAAGATGATATGCTCAGTGATCATTGTCCAATTAGCGTAGTATTGAAACTATAGTAGTAGATGCAATTCTAGACTAACCCTTGTTATCAGTAAGGTTTTTTTCTGGCCAAAGGGTTTTCCTTTTCGAACTTTAGGATCAAATTATTTTGAATAAATCTTATGTTCGACTTAATCGTATAGTCCAGAGTGAAATTATATAATCAATTCTCGGAACGAAATTCAGATTGGTATACTTCTAATCTAGATTATAGTAATATTTTTAATGTTCAAAATCAGATGTTTATGATGTTATGCAAGCAATATCTATGGTCTATTTTTTTGATTCTTTTAATCTCATGTAATCCTGGAGATGAAGTAATTTTTGAATCAACGAAATATGGTACCTGCTATGAAAGATACCATGATGATGATGTATCGCTAGGTACCCTTCTTGACCCTTTGGAACAAAAGATGTTAGATAGCACGGGCTGTTTTGTACTTGAAGATGGCAGTGGCGCTATGATAGCAAGAGCTTGGTTGACGGATTACGCTGAAAAGCGCATAGATATTCAATATTTCATCTTCTCATTGGATAATGTTGGTTTAATTGCAACTGATTATTTGGTACGTGCTGCGGATAGGGGTGTTCAGGTGAGAATAATTGTGGATGATATAATGGTAAATGCAGAGATTGATGATATTCAAATATTCAATGCGCATCCCAATATTTCCGTGAAAATTTACAATCCCGGAGTCAATCTTGGAAAAAATCTTTTCCAGAAGCTAAATAAGTTTGGAAGAGATTTTCGCGGAGCGAACCAAAGAATGCATAACAAAACATTCATTGTTGATGGAAAAGTTACTATCACAGGAGGAAGAAACATCGCCGATGAATATTTTGATTACGATCACAACTATAATTTTAGAGATCGAGATATTTTACTCTTTGGTCAGGGAGTTGATCAGGTTCAATCTTCTTTTGATGAATTCTGGGATAGTGAATTGACTATAAACATGGAAGAGCTAGTCAACGAGGAATCTAACCATGTTCATATTAATGACGATTTTGACATCCTCCACGCTTATGCGTGTAATGAAGAGAACTTTTGGCCAGAGGTTAGAACACGTATATCGGCTTTTCCTGATATGATAAAGGAGCTCGATCATTCAGGTGATTTGGTTTGGTTGGAGGAGATATCATTCATTTCTGATAGACCGGGTAAAAATGATGAAAAACAAGGTCTAGGTGGTGGCGGCGCAACGACATCTGCCTTGATTTCCTTAATTAATAAATCAACCACATCAATTGATATCCAAACTCCCTATTTAATTACTACTGATTTAGGAAAAAGCTTATTTAAAGCCGCTGTTAAAAGAGGAGTAGAGGTGCGTATCCTGACAAATAGTTTAGCCTCCACGGATAATGTGGAGGCTTTTAGTAGTTATCAGTCGGATAGAAGTAATTTGCTTGCAACTGGTGTTAGAATATTTGAATTTCGTCCTGATGCGGTCATTAGAAAGAAATTACTTACAGGGGAGGTTCAAGATTCACTAAAACAACAGCCCATTTATGGTTTGCACGCCAAGTCTATGGTCATTGATGGAAATATTGCTGTAATTGGCACATTTAATTTAGATCCAAGAAGTGCTAACCTAAATACAGAATGTATTGTGATTGTTAAGTCTGATAAAATTGCTACCGGAGTACTTAGAGGTATGCAAGAAGAGTTTCAGCCGCAAAACTCATGGGAAATTACCGAGTCATTTAATCCAGATAATGAGGTAAGCAAATACAAGCGGGTTAAAACGTGGTCAAGAAAAATTCTGCCTAAGGGCATACTTTAAATAAAATGACTTGTTCCTTTTTCTTGATCCGTACAAGGGAATGTAATATTAGAATTCATTTATAAAAACGTATTCTAGACAACCTCCTTATCATTTTCTTCATTCAGAAAGTTTGTAGATGTTCTTCAGAATAAAGTTGTGTTCGGTGTAGAAAATGCAGGAGCTCTTGAATTTTTAATGCTACTGAAGCATCATTAGGGTAATTTCTGCCAAATGGATTTCGTTTTGCTCAAAGGTCAAAACGAAACAAGAAATCATTAAGTTATGTGTATTTTATCCTCAATTACAAACATCTAAACAATAACCATGAAAAAGTATGTAATTCTCGCTATGGCGGGATTCTCAGTGGCTAGCTGCAATCAGTCGCCACTATCCGAACAATCTGTGCGTGCCTTCGCTGTTTCGCACATTGAAAATCAAGTGGGTTATGCGGATGCCGTTGAATCTTTTTATGAAGGAGCTTCCTCTGAATTAAAGGTTTGGACGAATCCTGCATGGAAGAATAAACCTGTAGATTTCGTTTTTGATGATGATAATGATGGAAGCAACTTCTATGAAGATTCCATAAATGTAACGTTACACGATGTCTATTTAATGGGCCAACACGCTAATGTAATGGGTACTATTGAATACTACATTGCCGGAGTGAATACGATTCATAGAAATTTTTCAGGCATAGTCACCAAGGAAGATGGCAAAATGAAATGGAGTCGATTTGTAGGTGTCGATCATCAAACCTTATCTAAAGGATTCCTTTGGCCTTCAACTGATATGGAGGGTGGAATGAATGCCTATGGTAAGATGCGAAGCGCAATGATGAATTTGGAATTTGAAAAAGCCAAGAACATTTCAGATTCTCTTGTTGAAGCGGATCCTTCTTGGGCCACAGCTCATTTGGGGCAATTGCAATATCATTGGGTAAATCGTGATATTGAAAGTTTAAATGCTACTCGAGAGCTGGCAGAAACCAAACTAGAAGGGGCAAGCCGCGCTGAAGCACATTTTATAAAATCGTACACAACCGATCGTGAATTGGGCAATTATCATTTAGAACAAACATTAATATTCGCGCCAGCGGATCCAATGGTGCGAGTATGGTATGCGTGGGGTCAAGAGGATGCTGAACGTGCTGTGGATATACTTGAAATCGCTTGGAACAGATTACCCGAGCAAGGCGGAGTAAATAATATGTTGGGTTACAAATACATGGCGGCAGGCGACATGGATAAGGCAAAACAACATTTTGAAATCTTTGTACGTGCAAATGCAGATGTTCCCAATGCCTATGATTCTTATGGAGAATACTACTTAACGGTCGGTGATACAGCCATGGCAAAGCAGATGTATATGAAAGCCTATGAATTGAATAATAATTGGACTGCATCTAAAGAGAGGGCAGAGGCCTTATAATTCTTTGAATCAACTTAATTAAAATAATAAACAACAACTATGAAAAAATTGATATTAACGCTCACGGTAGTGCTTGGATTGACTTCGTGTCAAAACTTACAAGAAGACAACAATATCCAAGCAACATTCGATGCGAATTGCGAAACGGTAAGGAGTTCAATTGACAATTTCCAAAACGAAGTAGCAACTTATGATGAGTTTAGCGTTGATTTCGTTTCTGCTCAGACAGGTTATAATCCTACAGGGGATTCAACAAGTCTAGATGAAATGAAAGAGAATCGCACAATGTGGTGGGCAGTATATGATGCAAAGCTCATTACTGATTTACGTTTGTTGCCGGGTGTGAACCCAGAAACCAATGAGGTTGATGGTTCTGTTCGTTATTACGGCCAATGGGAGGTTACAAAAACTGCAACAGATTCTACAGATGCGGCAAGTGTGATTATTCCCATTTATGCATCTTATGATTTTGATGAAGAAGGCAAAATTCTTTACGCACAAACCTATGGTGATATGACGGCAGCTTTTGAATCCATCAAATAGAGTAGGCAATAATGAAGTGAAAAAATCAAGCGAATGATTTTAACTTCAATAAAACCCTCGCTAATTGGTTTTAGTGAGGGTTTTATATTTATACCCAATATGCTTTTAAGATATATACAAACTGTTTTATTAGTTCTATTATTGAGCTTTAGTTCTTTGGCTCAAAATAAATGGGATTTAGACTCCGTATACCTTGCTGAGTTTGGTAAAAAAAGCAAAACAAATAGCCTATTTATTGATAGCAATAAGATTCCTAAATCTTCTTTTTTAGTCCAGCCCCTTCGTCCTTTTTTTGGAATTATAGATGCTACAACTGAAATAAAATTAGAGCCTAATGTTACCATGCGATTTGGCTTTCACCATTATAGTTATCTGTACCGATATGGTCAGCCCAATGATCCTTCAAGAAGTTACCTTTTAAATAATTATGGAAGTAGGATTTACGAAGAATGGATTTTTGCTAACATTTATTCTTTTGATTTTCGGAAATATAGAATCAAAAAAAATAAAAAAGGGAAACAATTGATTGCTTATACGTCTTTTCTTAATCGGTTTTCTTTTCAGCGTTGGGGGTATTCCTTAGACAATATGGTTTATAACCCATATTATTATGATGGTGCTCTTCAGGATCTTTATGGTCCTTCGCAGTGGATTCCGTCAAATCCAGACAACTTACTTTTTAGAACAGCTCGAAACTACAGACCCGGTATCGAATTCGGCAGGCGAATGACTTCAACCCGCATTATTCAGCCGGCCTACTTAAAGGCGAAATATTTTGAATATAGTTTATGTTTGACCTTATCGTATAGTCCATGGAATGAATTATTATTTCCTATTCTTATGACGAATTTCAGCTTGGTGTATTT
>PXYR01000126.1 GCA_003023665.1 Bacteroidota bacterium | reverse complement strand
GCGTCTTTTAAATCTGCCCGCCCAGCACGTAGGAATTCATTGATTTCTGTAAGTCGGTCCTCTAGTTTACCAATTGCCTCTAATCGGTTGGGGTCTTTTTCCAAAGCAACAATTTCTGCGCTCATTTCATTGAGCTCTATTTCCCCTTTTTTATAAAAGGACTGAGCAGCATGAATATCACAAATAGGGGGAACAAAGTATTCTTTAGGGTCCTCACTCAACTTTCCGGAATAAGCGGCAAGCCAGCCTAATTTACCTGCTTTGTTGCGGACAACCAGCACCCCAAACATTTTCCCTTGTTCAATGAGATGCTCGTTTTGCCCTAGGCCAAAATTGTGCTTCAAATCGGTCTTAACGAGGTAGCCTTTAAGTTGCGCAGATGCCAATTCTACCAGCGGATGGGGCGTGTAGAAAAATGGATAGGTAAATTTTTCAGGTGGCCTAATTCCACTGATGTCTTTTGAAAAAGTATGAAATAATTGATGGAGCATTATAGTTCCAAAGATAGCTGCTGCTTATCGCTTACCATAAATGTCAAATTCATCAAAAAATTCCCAAAGCAGCCAGTTTGCACTTTTACCATCGAGCTCAAAATGAAACCATGTATGTCCGCCACCAATGACCTTGTAATGCTCAGAAACTACACTGCTGTCTCCATCTAGGTGAGCGTGATGTTCTAGGTTGTAGGAATTGGATGACAGGGGTTCTACCGTAGCAGTAGCAGCACAATTATTAACCTCTGCCCAGAAAGTAAGCGCATCCATTTGACTTAAGACTTCTGTGCCTCCTGTATAGCTCAGAACCCCGTCGTTGGTGCCATGAAAACTCAAAACAGCTGTGGGATGTGACGGCATACAAGTGTTAGAGGTATCTGTTAAACATCCAGAAATAGAGGCTACTGCTGCAATTTCATTGCTGAGGTAACAAGCAAGCGCATAAGACATCATCCCTCCGTTAGAATAGCCGCAAGCATAAATTCGCTCCCTATCTATCATGTAGGCACTATCCAGATAAGCCAATAATTCGCTTACAAATCCAAGATCTTCCGCATCGCTTTTATTGTCTGGGCCTGGCAAAGCATTATTCCAATGTGGACTTCCGTCCAGAAGAGTTCCTTGGGGATATACAAGAAGAAACTGTGCGCTGTCTGCTACAGCAGTCATTTCCGTTTCAGCTAAGTGGCTGGAAGCATTCCCGCCAAAACCGTGAAAATTTAATACAACGGGAAGCGCAAAGCTACTGTCGTACCCATTGGGAGTATATACCAAAGCTGACCTATCTATATTATCGTGATTGATGATTATTGTTTCGGTTCCACCAGGGGTTTGTGGGTTTTCATTTTTACCGTTGTCACCACCACAACTCAACAATACAAGGAAAAGAAGGAATAAGGAGTTTTTGTGCATGTCTAGTTGATTACTCTAAAATGGTTTCTAGAAGTGAATAATAACGATCAGCAATGAATTTTGCGCCGTCTTGGTTGTAGTGAATGGGGTCGGCAAGCATATTGTCTGTAAACCCTGTAGCCATGTCAATGACCAAAACCTCCGAAGACGCTGTGGTTAATGAAGAGGCAAGACTGTCAATATCATTCAGCAGCCGTGCGTGATTTGTGCCTAATGGTCCAATCATCATGACTAAGCTGTGTCCTGGAGCCATTTTTTCCAAAACAACGGTTACTTCAGGATTGAAAGCCTGCAATCCTTGAACAATATCTACCACATTTTCAATCGCACTTTCGTAGCTCAGTCCGTCAATAATGTCATTGCCTCCTGGTGAGCTAAAAAGTACTACATCGGGGGTATCTACTCTTGATGTCCAGCTGGGAAGGTCTGCAAGAAGTTGAGCTGATGTCCAGCCGCTATGACCCTCATGATGAGGATCAAATTCCTCCTCATTTACCAGCGGGTAGATTTCGCCGTCTACTTCGCCACCAATGAAATCCACGTGGTAGTCGTTCAATCGAAGTTGTTTCCAGAGATCGTACCGGTAACTTAGGTAAGCAGGAGGGCTGCCCTGTACACGTGAAGCGCCTAGTGGCATTATAACATTGACCTGGGGTTCAGCGCTGTTGTTTTTACAGGAAATGATTACCAGTAAAATCATTGCGGGGATTAACCATTTTTTCATTCTCATAAGGTAATTGATTTTGACCATGTTAGAACTTTTTTTCCGTCATTATGGAATTTTCCGGGCTTAATGTCCACGCCTTTTTCATAAGCGTCTTTAGGGAAAATAAATAAACATCCCAATAACATTTCTTCCAATGGAACACCTAATAATTGGCGCGCCGCCTTTTGACGTAAAACCCCTCCAGAAGACCAGTAATTGGGAAATCCTTTTTGAGTTGCTCCGAGTAATATATTTTGAATTCCCGCACTACTTGCAGCAATATGCTCCATGTTTCTCAGGTTTCCGGTAAAGGGGGTAAAGGGGAGCGGTTCCATTTCACGCTCCACAGGTTGCGCTCCAAACACGTCTGGAAGCCATGTCATCATGATTACAGCCTCTGCAGCCCAAAGCATGTTGAGGATTTTACCGGGTGCCGGTTCCATGTGTTGAAGTTTGCCTGCTAGAATGCGGCATACATCACTATTCATAGTATAGGCTCTGAAGGGCAGTGGGCTATCCAGTCCAGCAGTATGGTACTTGGAAGCACTTTTATAGTGGTAAGGTGCGCAGGCTGCAAGTTCCAAAAGGTCCTTAATAAGCTCTTCTTGCTCTATGGGCGTTAAGCTTGCTTCCCATGGAGCATCTGCCAGAACTTTGGCTGTTTTCCGTTGCTTGATGATGTGTTCAGTATTGCCCTCGTTGCTCATAAATTGGAAATACGAATTGGTTAAGGGAATTTTGGAAATTTAGAGAAATCTCTTGGTCGTTTTTCTAAAAATGCATTCCGACCTTCTACGGCTTCATCCGTTCCATAGGCAAGCCGAGTAGCTTCGCCGGCATATACTTGCTGACCTACCAAACCGTCATCTATCAAATTGAAACCGAATTTCAGCATCTTGATGGCCGTGGGACTCTTGGTCATGATTTCCTGTGCCCATTCGTAGGCCACTTGTTCCAGTTCTTCATGCGGAACAACTTTATTGACCATACCCATCTCATAGGCTTCTTGTGCTGAGTACTCAGCACCAAGGAAAAAGATCTCGCGAGCGCGTTTCTGTCCCACTTGGCGTGCCAAGTATGCAGAACCAAAACCGCCGTCAAAGCTCGCTACGTCTGCATCTGTTTGTTTGAAGATGGCGTGTTCTTTAGAAGCTATGGTCATATCACATACTACGTGCAGACTGTGTCCACCACCTACGGCCCATCCAGGGACTACCGCAATGACTACCTTATTCATGAATCGGATCTGACGCTGGACGTCCAAAATATTGAATCTGTTGATGCCGTTTTCACCTTTATAACCGGTTGTTGAACGAACTCTTTGGTCACCGCCAGAGCAGAAGGCCCAGCCGCCGTCTTTAGGTGAAGGTCCTTCACCGGTTAGAAGCACTACACCAATCTCTTGGCTTTCGTGACAAAGAATGAGTGCTTCCCAAAGCTCATCTACGGTTTTGGGGGTAAAAGCATTGCGCACCTCTGGGCGGTTAAACGCAATACGTGCAACGCCGTTACATTGCTTAAAAGTGATTTCCTCGTATTCCTTGACGGTTTGCCATTCTAGTTGGGCCATGGTTCAATTCTTTAGTTGGGTTTGAACATTAACAAAGGTAGCATGTAATAGTTGATAGCAGAAGATTACCCATGAAGCGTACCCAGATTCAAGATTTTGAGAAAATAGATCAAGCCAAGGACCTAGACGATCTTGTGAAAGACAAGCGCAAAGGGAAACGAGCCAATAAGAAAAAAGCTAAACGTCGCAACCGCCATTACGGAAGGACGCTTCTTAGGGCGTTCAAGGAAAATTATAAAAACTCAGAAGAATTTACTTCCTAGAGGTTAGCGTTCCGTCTTCACCTATATGTAGAGTGGATTCTGGTAAATCTGTCTGATTTAAAGAAATAATCTCTCGAAGAACTTCATTTTCTGGGTCAATTCTTGGACCTCCTTCTCCGGGTTGTTTGCATGAATGGATTTTTCCAGATTCAAACCTACCGTCTTTGGCTAAGTTTAACTCTACAATTGGGCAGAGGCCATTGGGACCGCTCAGGTTGAAGCGCGCATACGTAGCAAAGTTCCCTAAACTGTAGGCAATAAACCTGCCCTTATACAAGTCCATTGCCCGGGTGACGTGCGGGCCATGACCAAAAATGACATCGGCACCAGCATCAATGGCCATTCTTGCAAATTCGTGCGGGTTTCCGCGGTTTTCTCCTAGATATATTTCTGTACTCTTGGTAAGGTGTGTATGAGTAGACCCTTCTGCTCCGCCGTGAAAAGAAACAATGACAATATCGCAAGTGGTATCTAGTTTTGCTATTTGCTCACGCGCAAACTCATAGTTATTGATTCGTATAGTACCTCTGTTTGGAGAAAAGGCCATGAATCCGTAAGTGAGTCCATCTCTTTCAAAAGTAGCGGTAGGACATTCTGTAAGACCTGCAAAGGCAATTCCTGATTCCTGTAAAATGCGTTGCGTGTTTCTTATTCCCGGAGTGCCAAAATCATTTGAATGATTATTGGCCAGACTAAGAACATCAAATCCAGCATGAACAAAGTGATTTACGTAGCTGTCCGGCATCTTGAAAGCATAGCAGTATTTTGGGTCTTTACAGTTTTTTACTTTGCCCGCTCCAGATAAAATCACGCCCTCAAGGTTACCAAAAGTTACATCTGCTTGGCGCAAAATAGAATCCACGCCGCTCAAGACATTTTTACCTTGATTAGGTGGTAAATAGGATGAGCTGGGAAAATTTGTTCCCAACATCATATCTCCAACACCAATAACGGTGACCGTTTGGTTGGAATCAGTCTTTGCAATTGCTGAGTCTAACACTTGCCCGTGGGCAAACAAATGAATGAAGACAAATCCTAAGAGAAAGAGGCTTTTCAAATTGTTTGAATGGAATGGAATATCAAATAATATCATTTGTCCTTTGCGACTAGATGCCATAGGATAAAATTACAGTGAACTTTTTCAATCACATCATGATTCCACTTTTCTTCTCAAGAAGACCTAA
>PXYR01000020.1 GCA_003023665.1 Bacteroidota bacterium | reverse complement strand
GAAGCCCCAAACCGGACCCCATAGGCCCTTACCGCGCATGGGCACTATGTAGAAAGTTTCACTGTCTTTTTCTGCCACATACAAAGGAACTGTTCGGTCCATATTGTCCGCTTTGATTGCGGCGGCCATATCAATATCAAAAGCAGCATTCGCGTCCTCAGACACTACTTTTCCACCTTGAATTGTTAAACTCTTCTTTATGTATTCTGTAAAGGCAGCATCAGATTCTGAGCGCTCAACATCAATACCGATTGATGCCAAAATACTCTGTCTCTTTTCCTGGCTAATATTAGAGGCTTGCCTGCTCTTTAAACCAAGTGAAGCACCTGATAAAAGCACGGCTACTACCACTACCATCACCGTGGCAAATGTGTATGTGTAAGCGTTACTGTTTACGTTCATCGTGTTTAAATTTTTAGGCGTTCGCAAGACGCTTTGCGCGACGTTTAATATTTGCTTCTACAACGTAGTGGTCAATTAACGGAGCCATAACGTTCATGAAAAGAATCGCCAACATGATACCCTCAGGGTATGCGGGGTTAAAGACACGAATCATGATACCAAAGAATCCGGCCAAAAAGCCATAGATATATTTACCCGTTTCTGTTTGAGCTGCACTTACAGGGTCGGTAGCCATGAAGACCATACCAAACATGAAGCCTCCCAGCATCAATTGATGTATTGGATTTAATGCCATGAATTCATTGACTGCAAAAGCATTGAAGATTCCTGCCATCACAAGGCCTCCAATGAAGAAGCTGAGCATGATTCTCCATGAACCCACTCCTTTAAAGATTAGGAATAGTCCACCTAAAAGAATTAACAATGCAGATGTTTCACCAATTGACCCCGGTATTAAACCTAGAAATGCATTCATCAATGAATAGGTACCCTCTGGTCCAAATTGTGCTACAACGGATTCCATGGCAGGATTACCCATACCCTGACCTACGGTTGTTGCTAGATCACCCATTGCTGTAGCACCTGAATAACCGTCTACAATATCTCCTCCTGAGGTGTTCACCCAAACTTGATCACCCGACATCCACGTTGGATAAGCAAAGAATGCAAATGCCCTAGCGGTGAGCGCTGGATTTAAAAGGTTCATACCTGTTCCACCAAAAACTTCCTTACCAATAAGTACTGCGAAAATGGTACTTGCTGCAACCATCCATAATGGAATATCTACCGGCATAATCAATGGAATCAACAAACCTGAAACTAAGAAGCCTTCGTTTACAGGGTGATTGCGCTTCCATGAGAAGAAAATCTCAACGCCTAATCCTGCAGCATAGGTCACAATGATTAGTGGCAATAATTTTAGAGTACCGAATAAAAAGTTTTCTAATAACGTGCTTTCCATTCCGATAGCACCGTAATGCAAACGGCCGATGTTCCACATTCCGAAAAGGAGTGCAGGAACCATGGCAAAAATCACTGTAACCATGGTGCGCTTTAGGTCAATCGCGTCGCGAACGTGCGCACCCGAATGGGCAGTGTGATCAGGAACGAAAGCCATCGTCTCCAATGCATTGTGCAATGGATAGAGGATGTTTCTCTTGCCATCTTTTTCAACAAGCGGTCTAGTCTGGTCGAATATGTTTTGTACAAACTTCATATTATGGCTATTACATCATTTCTTTTCTAAGATCATTCAAACCGTCTCTAACGATTTGTTGCAAAGGCAATTTTGAGGTACATGCAACCTCAGCTAAGGCAAAGTCTTCCGGCACAATCTCATATATACCTAACTGTTCCATTTTCTCAATGTCACCAATCATTACAGCGCGTAACAAGTGTTGAGGAAAAATATCCATGGGAATGAATTTATCATACTCACCCGTAACCACAAATGCCCGCTCCTCTCCGTGCATGTTCGTATCTAAATCGTATTTCCTATTTGGGAATAACCATCCCCAAAAGGCGCGATTAGTGGAAAATTTGCCGAATCCCGGCAAAACCCATCCAAAGAATTCCGTTTGATTTCCTTCCGGAATCGCTGTAATCTGGGATTTCCCAAAGGATAAGTATCCATCAGCTTCTATCTGAGTTCCAGAAAGCACATCGCCCGCTATGATTCGTGCATTACCGGCTTTCATATTTGAAGCATTGAAAGAAGATAAACTCACGCCTTGAATCATAGTTGCGTATCCCGTATTCTTTACCATGGAGCCAGTTACAGCTACTTTGTACTCAGGGGCATATTCACCTTTCAATACTGCACGGCCTATGACCGGAAGGTCAACCGCATTCACCGTCCACACAATATCACCTTTATTAATGGGTGAAATCTGGGCAATTTGAGTACCTACCATACCCTTAGGGTGTTTTCCAGTAAAAGTCACGTTTACAACACTGGAATCGTTCAGACTGGGTACTCCTTTTTCATCTCCGCCTTGACTCACATATACTTTTCCCGAGGTCAATTTGTCGAGCGCCTTAAGTGCTGCTGTAATTTCTGAATCCTTCCCATCTAACTGATAGGCTAGATTACCCGCTAAAGGGCCGCTTTGTACGGCATTAACGAAAATATCACGCGGCTCCTCTGACATGCTTGCTACTACACCATAAGGTCTACTTGTGATTAAAGCGCCAATACCTGAATTCGAAAATAATTCAGCAACGGATGCGCGATCTGCCTTATCTAAATCTAATTTACCGTGAGAGGCATACTTGATTTTGCTATCGGCCAATATGATCACTGCTAAAATTTTTCGCTTAGCACCGCGCTTCACTTCAGCAATCTCCCCGGAAACCGGAGCACATATTTTCACTTCAGGACGATCTTTGTCAAAGAATAACGTGTCGCCCGCTTTTACTTGGGCCCCAGCTTTCACTGCCAATTTTGGTGTGATTCCTGGGAAATCTAAAGGACTTACGGCATAAGTTTGAGCGCTTACTGCGTCCAAATCCGTCTGTGCTGCTGCACCGACTAATTTTATATCGTATCCCTTGCGAATCTTAAAGGATTGAGACATCGTACGTTTAAGTATGATTTGAGGCTGCGAAATTATAATACACAGTCCGTAATCCCTATTCATTTAACGACTAATTGTAACTTAGACACCAATAATTTTTAACAATGCCCATTAAAAGGTTTATTTCTCTGTTTTTACTCGCGCTATCTACGGTGCTTCATGGCCAGGTTTTGCGCGATACTGTTGTATACGATTACCTTAAAAGTGTTCAGATTTCACCGGAGGGAGAACCTTTGGATTTTCCTGCTTACGAGCTCGGAACCAAAAAAGGCCTACAGCTGAGCTTTGACGATCTTGCTTATGAATGGAATAATTATTCCTACCGCATCTTTCATTGCACCAAGAATTGGGAAAAAAGTGATTTACTCATCAATCAATACTTGATTGGGTTTAAAGGGAATTATTTGAACAATTTTGCAATCAGCGTGGGCACTTTTGTTCCTTACACTCATTACTCGGTCAAATTCCCAAACGCAGAGACCAAGCCAAGGGTGAGCGGTAATTTTGTCATTGAAATCTTCCAAAATGACGACCCAGATGACCTTATTATCCGTCGCAGATTCATTGTATATGAGAACCTCGTTGTTCCCTCTGTATCTGTAAGCAGAGCGGTAGACCTTGAAAATTTCTCTACACAGCAGCAGGTAAGTGCTAGCGTCAATCTAATAGACTATCCTATACAAGATTATTTCATGGATCTTGATTTAAGCATTCTTCAAAATCGAAGGTGGAACAATTCGAAAAATAATCTAAAACCCACCTTTATCAATGACGGCATATTGACCTATAATTTCATGGGAAGCGAATCGTTTGACGGTGGCACTGAGTTTCATACGTTTGATACAAAACGTCTTAACCAAGTAGGCTTGGGTGTAAAAACTTCAAGACTTGACACGTGCTGGGAGGTCTACCTCTATGAAAAGAAGAATCGGTCCATATCCGTATACAGTTTTCAAAACGATATTAACGGGCGACGATTTTATAATCGTGCAGATGTTGGAAACCCAGATCTTGCAGGTGACTATTGTTGGGTTGAGTTTTATTTTGAAAGCCCAGAACTAGACTTACCTGTGTACGTTTATGGACAGCTTAGCGATTGGGAATTATTACCAGAATTTAGACTTGATTACCACAAAGACAGGGGCGCTTACAGCAAAAAAGTGCTCCTCAAACAAGGATATTACAATTATGTATTTGCGCACTCTGACCAAAAAGGCGGCATAAGCACTGCCCTTACTGAAGGTACTCATTGGCAAACCAGGAACGACTATACGCTAATTATGTACAATAGAAGCATGGGGTTGCGATATGATCGAATTATTGGATATTTTAAACCTTCACAAGCGCTTTAAAAATGAAGAAATTAATTACCTCTTTCACTTTAATCCTAGCACTAAAAACTTTTGGGTGGGGTTTGACGGGACATAGAATCGTGGGGCACATTGCCATGGAACATTTGAATCCCGAAGTTAAACAACACATTCTTCAGACCTTAAATGGTGAAGATCTTGCCATGGTTTCCAATTGGATGGATTTTGTAAAAAGTGAATCCACCTACGACAGCTTAAAACCCTATCACTATTGCACTATTGTTGATGTTGAGGCCATTAAAACCCACGAACATCCAAAACAAGGCGACGTATGGATGGCAATTGATAAGTTTTTATTAGAGGTTGAAAATGACCAATACAGTGTGGACGAGGGATTTGCATTGCGTGCACTTTCGCACCTGATTGGAGACGTTCATCAACCGCTGCATTGCGGTAACGGTTCAGACATGGGAGGTAATCAAGTAAAGGTGAATTTTTTCAGGGAAAGTTCAAATCTTCACCGAGTTTGGGATAGCGGAATGATTGATTATTGGAAAATGAGTTACACCGAATATTCTCAGTGGATTATGTCCACCGTGAGCCAAGATGAACTGAGTGAATGGAAAAAATCTACCACTGAAGACTGGATTAGAGAAAGTGTGCTTTCACGCGAGCAATGTTATGAAACTATGGGAAATCCTAATACCATGGGTTACAGATACATCTATGACAACAAAGACTTAATGCACAAAAGACTAGCCCAAGCAGGTATTCGTCTAGCAGATGCCTTAAACAAAGCTTATGCTGGGAGAGCAATTTAAATTAGCCTTCTAGCGCGACGATCTCGAGTAAATTCAAAATAACGTCAGTAGCACTTTCCATGTCCTGCAAGGAAACGAATTCATAAGGACTATGAAAGGCATGTTCCCCGGCAAAAATATTTGGACATGGCAAACCCATAAAACTCAATTTGGAACCGTCTGTACCACCTCTAATCTTATTCTTTCTTACGGGTAAACCCGCAGCAGCAATAGCTTTTTCCGCGAATTCAACCACATGAGGGTGCTTTTCCAACACCTCTTTCATATTGCGGTATTGTTCATGGATGATAACCTCATAAGAAGTTCGCTTTACGGCCTTACTTGCCTGTTTGGCTAGAGTTTCTAACAAGGCGGCATAAGGCACCAAATCATCTGTATCGAAAGAACGCAAAATCATTGTTATCCGAACTTCTTCTACCCCGCCAGTGATTTCATAAGGGTGGACAAAACCTGCCTCCCCTTTTGTAGATTCAGGCGCCCATTCAGATCTTGGTAGGGAAGCCAAAAAAACACCCGCCGCCTTCATTGCATTAGCCATTTTTTTATGCGCATAACCAGGATGCGTATTTGCACCTCTAAAAACTATGGTTGCTCCATCTGCCGAAAACGTTTCATCCTCCAACGAACCTTTTGTTGCACCGTCCATGGTGTAACCAAATTCTGCTCCTAGCTTTTTCAAGTCCACATGATCTGCACCGCGTCCTATTTCCTCATCTGGGGTAAATAGAATTTTCATTGTTGCATGCGGACGTTCGGATACCATCAATTGTTCCGCAGCGGTCATAATCTCTGCAACACCAGCCTTGTTATCTGCGCCGAGAAGTGTGCTGCCGTCTGAGGTAATTATTGTATGGCCTTTCATTTCTTTTAGAGGGCCAAAAGCTTTTGGAGTCAAAACGACCCCACCCTTTGGCAAGTGAATTTCACCACCGTCATAGTCGCTATGAAGCAATGGACGCACTCCAGCCCCACTATATTCTGGAGAGGTATCCATATGTGCGCAAAAACAAACCGCTGGTCTATGCTCATGTCCTGAACTCGCAGGAACAGTTGCATAGACATACCCTTTGCCGTCCATATGTGCGTCTTGGACTCCAAGCGCCTTCAATTGGTCAACCAAAAGTTCTCCTAAATCCTTCTGCTTTTCAGTAGAAGGAACAGTTGGACTATTTGCATCACTTTGTGTATCTATTTGAACGTATTGAGTAAAACGTTCGAGTAAAGTTGGGTACTTCATTATCCAAATTTGTTTGTTTACGACTATTTTTTATGTAGCGACGAGGGTAAAAAAACTGTTCTTATTACTGTTTCAAGTAGCAGACGAATGTCCAAGAGAACTGACCAGTTTTCTATATAATAGATATCTGCACGAATACGTGCTTCTAAAAGCCCTTTATCCGCTGCGGCTTCTCCACCACGCAAGCCACGAGTTTGAGCCAAACCAGTGAGACCTGGTTTTGCCCAATGACGAATTTTATATTGCCTGATTTTTGCAGCGTAATTGAAACCATCTCCTTCTGTGTGTGGACGAGGACCAATTAATGACATTTGACCGACCAAAACATTGAATAATTGGGGCAATTCATCTATTCCGAGTTTTCTCATCCATCGTTGTATGGCATTAGATGTGCCTTTTGAATTGATGGTTCGAAACTTAAGTACCGTGAACTTCCTACCTTCTAACCCTTCGCGACGCTGCGTAAAAAAGGGAAATCCTGCACCACTTAGCACTAGAATAACGGCAAATAACGGGAGCATCCAAGAAAGAACAAGGGCTATACCTATTACAGTAAAAAAAACGTCGAATAGTCTTTTAGCTATTTTATTCAACCAATTGGATAGCGGGTCTCTTCTTTCAGAAAACAAAGGAAACCCTTCTAATGATTCCAAAAATAGCTGTCCAACATAATTTGGTCCCATATCCGGAAGATAGCGGAATCGCATGCCCTGCTTTAAGGCATAATCTTGAGCTAGCTCATAAGCCTTGGTGCTCGGTGCCAAAGCACATATTAACTCCTGACTCTCGGGAAAATCTTGCTTATCTAGTGCGGTAACTTCCAACGTACCTTGATGTTGTAATCCCAAATCAGGTCGAATACTAACCAATTCAATGAGTGCTTGTGCAGTACCGTGCATGCCGACAAGAATAAATGTACGCTGCCACCTACCTTTCGCCATTTGATGGCGAAGGAATTGTACAAAAATCAATCGATACATTATTGCTGTACCATACAACAAGCCAAAATAAGTCCCTAAAAAAAGCCTACTGTAGTAATACCCCTTTAATCCCACAACTATTATGGATAATATGGCGAACTGGGCAATTGCACCTCTAAGTACATTCGCCAGTACATTGCGCTGCTCCAAGCCACTGCTGTAAGTGAATGTTTTTGCCCACCTGCCGGATGCATACCAACTCACAAAGGTCAACACGAACAGCTGCAGGTAGTAATTATAATATTCTGGATTGGAAATCCGTAAATCAGCAAAACGCCAATAGCTCACCGCTGCGAACAACGTTACTATTAGCACACCATCAATGACAAGTGTGCCCAAGCGAAATATTTGTGAACTCTGATTTTGCATTTTTCTTCGGCCAAAAGATACTTACTTTTACAACGATGAGCACTACGAACAACCCCATAGTCTATGCCGAAGGAATTGGACCAGATAGAGCGGCATTACTAACGGAAGAATTAGGTATTCGAACTACTTGGCAGTTGCTTGAGCATTATCCTTTTAGATATGTGGATAAAACCCAGTTTCATACCGTAGCTCAGCTATCTAACGCACCAGTTGAGGTTCAAATTAAGGGCGAAATCACAAAAATTGAAGAGGTAGGCCCACCCAGGCAAAAGCGATTAGTAGCAACCCTCAAAGATGCAACGGGTTCTATTGAACTGGTTTGGTTCAAAGGCGCCTCATGGATTAGACGATCACTAAAACTTCATACACCACTTGTGGCCTATGGGAAAGTCAACAATTTTAAAGGTAAAAAGAGCATTCCTCATCCTGAAATCTCGGCTCCTGCATTATCCAACGATTTGCAATCGGCTTTGGAGCCGGTGTATTCTACTACGGACAAACTCACAAAAAAAGGCCTACACTCTAAAGGCCTGAGCAAAGTCATCAGGTCCGTCTTGAAAAAGGAACTGGATGAAATTTCCGATCCATTTACGGAAGAATTTGCCAAGCAACAGCACCTAATATCAAAAAAACAAGCGCTTTATTGGATACATTTCCCTTCCTCTCAAGCGCATCTAGATGCGGCACGAAAGCGTATAAAATTCGAAGAATTCTTTTTTCTTCAACTCACTCAAATAAGAAATAAGATTCGCAACAAAGACTCCATTAAGGGATATAAGTTTGGAGAAGTTGGGCAGAATTTTATGAACTTCTATAACAACCATTTACCCTTTGAGCTGACCCAAGCGCAGAAGCGCGTAGTTAAAGAAATTAGGTTTGATTTAGGGACGGGAGCACAAATGAATCGACTTGTTCAAGGTGACGTAGGGTCCGGAAAAACAATTGTGGCTCTACTTGCCATGTTGTTGGCCATAGACAATGGATTCCAAGCTGCCTTAATGGCTCCAACGGAAATACTAGCTACGCAGCACTTTGAGGGGTTAAATGAAATGTGTCAACCTGCTGGTATACGTATTGAATTGCTCACTGGGTCTACAAAAAGTGCACAACGTGACTCTATTCATCAACGCCTACAAAGTGGGGAATTGCAAATCCTCATTGGAACGCATGCATTGATAGAACCAACGGTCAAATTCGCGAATCTTGGACTCGCCATTATTGACGAGCAACACCGATTTGGTGTTGCCCAACGCGCAAAACTTTGGAAAAAGAACGAGCATCCTCCACACATGTTGGTTATGACAGCTACACCCATTCCAAGAACCTTAGCGCTTAGCCTCTATGGGGACCTTGATATTAGTATCATTGACGAATTGCCTCCTGGGCGAAAACCTATCACTACTAAACACTTATTTGAAAAGAATAGGTTGAAGCTAAATGGATTCATGCAGCAAGAAATCGCAAAAGGTAGACAAGTGTATATAGTCTTTCCATTAATTGAAGAAAGTGAAACCCTTGATCTAAAAAATCTTGAAGTTGGTTACGAACAATTGCTTCGAGATTTTCCTCGTCCACAATATCAAATCGCGGTGGTTCATGGACGTATGAAGCCGGAGGACAAAGAAGGAGAAATGAAGAGGTTTGCCACAGGTAAAGCACAAATTCTTGTGGCAACCACAGTAATTGAAGTTGGCGTAAATGTGCCAAATGCTTCTATCATGATTGTTGAAAATGCTGAACGTTTTGGCCTGAGTCAACTTCATCAGCTCAGAGGCCGAGTGGGGCGCGGAAGCGAAGAAAGCTATTGCATCCTCGTAAGTTCCTTTAAACTTAGTGGCGATGCAAAAACAAGACTTGAAACCATGGTGCGCACCCAAGACGGATTTGAAATTGCTGAAGTAGACATGAAACTCCGTGGACCTGGTGATATTATGGGCACTAGGCAAAGCGGTCAATTGCAATTTAAATTGGCCTCTTTAAGCCAAGATGGAGCCATTTTAAACTGGGCTCGCGAAGTAGTAGAAAAATTATTAGCCGTTGATTCGCAACTAAATGATGAAAATCACGTTCCTATAAAACAGCACTGGAAGTTACTGTATAAGGATAAATGGGGCTGGAACAGGATTTCATAATACATGGTTAGAATTTTTAGACGATACATGCGGTTGCAGCATTTAATCATGCAACGAAAGGGAGGATACACATTCATAAAGGCTAATGTGACCAAGTTGCTTTTGTCTATTACAATCATCCTGCTCTCGTTTTACTTTTTTGACACCTACATTTTGGATATTGATTCAGCTGCTGCCTGGGCGACCGGATTGCTTTCACCATTTGGCTTAATTAGTCTCTTTTTCTTCTCAGAAATCAGTATTGGATTTATTACCCCAGAACTTCTTATTGTATGGGCAGATGAAACTTTAAAACCCACATGGATGCTTATCCTATTGGCTAGTTTGAGCTATGTAGCTGGTATTTTAGGTTACTTTTTAGGTCAATTTTGGCGAACCCGAGCTTTTGTAAGAAACTTTATTCTAGAACGCTACCAGGAGACCTTCATACAGCTAAATCGTTTTGGAGGTTTACTGATTATTCTTGCTGCTTTAACACCATTACCTTACCCCATTGTGAGTCAACTTAGCGGAGTGAATAATTACCCCTTTCACAAATTTGCGTTATTAACCTTAGTTCGTTTTCTGCGATTCGCAATCTATGGGGCGCTTCTCTATAAATTGTTTTAAGCCTCGTTTTTAGCACTTTTTATTCTCTGTCATTAGTGTAACTTTGACGGCTATTGAACATTCTTATCGATGAATATTTCTTACCGTTGGTTAAAGCGTTTTTTAGCGGTCGACTTAAATCCCAAATACGTTGATGAATTATTGACTGATACTGGCCTTGAAGTTGAGGGACTCACTGAAGTTGAAAGTATCAAAGGAGGATTAAAAGGTGTTGTTGTTGGTCAGGTTTTGACTTGCATTCAGCACCCAAATGCAGACCGTTTGAAAATAACCACAGTAGATGTTGGTGGGGATCAACCGCTACAAATCGTATGCGGAGCTCCAAATGTAGCTGTTGGTCAAAAAGTTCCCGTTGCTACCGTTGGAACCAAGCTCTATCCGGATGGAAAAGAGCTTAAAATTAAAAAAGGTAAGATTAGAGGAGAGATCAGCCAAGGAATGATTTGTGCGGAAGACGAGCTTGGTCTAGGCACAAACCATGAGGGTATTATGGTGTTGGACAAAACTCTTTTGCCAGGCACAGCTTGTGCAACCATTCTTGATGTTGAAAGTGATCACGTTTTTGAAATTGGCTTGACTCCAAATAGAACTGATGCTATGGGACACATTGGTGTGGCACGTGATTTAAGAGCTGCACTTTTATCCAAAGGAGAACATGCGCCCGAATTAATCATTCCAAAGGGAGTTTTAAAGACTGAAGGCAAGAACCCTGTCAAATTAAGCGTAGAAAGTCAAGCATGTTCCTCCTACTATGGAACCTACTTTACCAATGTGGTAGTTTCTGAAAGTCCTGATTGGCTCAAAAACAGCTTGAAAGCAGTTGGGATAACACCTAAAAATAATGTAGTTGATATAACCAATTATGTCCTTCACACTTTTGGACACCCTTTGCATGCTTTTGATGCAGCAAAAATTAAAGGTGATTCGATTGTAATTCGTCAGGCTACACAAGGAGAAGTAATTACTACTCTTGATGAAGTAGAACGAACTCTTGATGCTGCGGACCTAGTTATAGCGGACCAAAACAAGCCATTGTGTATTGCAGGGGTTTTGGGTGGTGCAAACAGCGGTGTAGTGAACGAAACCACTGAGGTATATTTAGAAGGCGCCTATTTTGACTCTATTAGCGTGCGTAAAACTGCCAAACGTCATGGTGTTAACACGGACGCTAGCTATAGATATGAAAGAGGAGTAGACCCCAATACTACGTTCCAAGCACATGCCTACGCCGCAGAGCTTATTTGTGAATTGACTGGTGCCTCGGCAAGTCCTGTTGATCATATCGGGATGACTGACTTTCCAAGAGTGGAAATTACTTTCAGTTTTGAAAGGGTTTGTAGGCTTATTGGGGTATCCATGAGTATAGAAAAGGCCTCCGATATACTGAAGTGGCTAGATTTTGAAATCATTGCATTAAATGGTGACCAATGGACCGTGAAAGTTCCTACATATAGGGTAGATGTTACTCGTGATGTGGACATCGCAGAGGAACTTTTAAGGATTTATGGCTTTAATAATGTTGATGTACCATCGGGTATGCGCATTAGTATTGCCAAGTACGACGCCCGGCCCTCCAAAATTGAGAAATCCATTCTAGATCAGTTAACAGGAAACGGCTTCTACGAAATCATGAACAATAGTCTTTCGAAAGGTTCCGACTATGAATCATTGCAAGAAGACGTTACAGATACGCTGATAGAAATGTTAAATCCGCTAAGCCAAGATTTGAACATTATGCGTAATAATCTCCTTTTCGGGGGACTTGAAGCCATCAGTTTCAATCAAAAACGGCAACAAACCAATCTTAGATTCTTTGAAAGAGGTAAAACGTATGGCAAAGGTAAAAATGGTTATTTCGAAAATGCAGTCTTAGATCTTTTCTGTACTGGGAATTCAAATACCAATCATTGGAATAGCCCTCCTAAGCCTAATGATTTCTTTTTCATGAAAGGTCTGGTTGAAGCGCTGTTTAATAGGTTGGGATTATCTTTGATGATGGTGCCCAAAGAGCACAGTCTCTATAATGAATATCTAAGTTTAAAAGTTGGAAAAACTACAGTGGGATATCTAGGTTCTATCCATCCTAAAGTTCAGCAACATTTTGATATTAAAGACGGCGTTTTTCATGCCTCTTTGCTTTGGGAGCCTATTACAGCGCTCACAATTAATTCTGGTTCAAAGCCTTTTGCATCGTTGCCTAAATACCCCTCAATCAGGAGAGATTTGGCACTTCTTGTAGATTCAACCACAACCTATGCTCAGCTTACCGAGTCCATTGTTCAGACAGAGCGCAAACTTCTTCATGATGTTTTTCTCTTTGATGTTTACGAAGGCGATAAATTACCAAAGGGTAAAAAAAGCTATGCAATCGGGTTAACATTCCAAGACCCGCAGAAAACTTTAAATGATAAAGTGGTTGATAAAAGCATAGATAAGATAGTGCATCAGCTCAATGAACGATTTGGCGCAAAATTGCGTTAACCGTTCATGCTAAAGGTAGCCTGGGCCCCTATTTACCATCATCCTCTTCCTGAAAACCATCGGTTCCCGATGGCTAAATATTCCTTGCTACCCGAACAACTTGTTCACGAAGGCACATTACCTGAGCATTCATTCTTTAGGCCAGATATGCTTACCGAAGAGCAGATTACTAGAACGCATTGTACTAGCTATTGGACTGATTTAAAAAGGCTCACGTTAGACGCGAAAGCGCAACGAAAGATTGGCTTTCCACTGAGCCAACAGCTTGTAGATAGAGAACGCACCATTTGTAAGGGAACCATTGACACCACTGAATTCGCCTTGAAGTATGGGTGTTCAATGAATATTGCCGGTGGAACACATCATGCTTTTTATGATCGAGGCGAAGGCTTTTGTATTCTCAATGACATTGTTATTGGAGCACATCACCTCATTGATTTTCATGGTATTACAAAAATATTAGTTGTTGATTTAGATGTACATCAAGGCAATGGTACTGCAGCCCTAACTCAAAAGGATGATCGAATTTTCACCTTTAGTATGCATGGAGCCAAAAACTACCCTTACCATAAGGAACAGAGCAATCTAGATGTGCCTTTACCTGACTGCATTGAAGACAAAGAATATCTACGCATTTTAGAACAACATATCAATGAGCTATTCCATCAGGTTGAACCAGAATTTGTTTTTTTTCAGAGCGGGGTGGATGTTATCAAAGGTGACAAGCTTGGAAGGATGCACCTGTCAATAGATGGGTGTAAAAGACGTGATCAAATGGTTTTTGAATTATGTCATAAAAACAACGTACCTGTTGCCGTGAGTATGGGTGGAGGCTACAGTCCTCAAATTCGACACATTATAGAAGCCCATGCCAATACATTTAGAATGGCTGCTTATTATTATTCTTAATAAGTAAAATTCAGAATTAAAAAAGGAACTTGTTCGTGTAGTAATTTCATTTCAATAAATGTTAATTATGCGTACACTCTTCGCGTTACTACTTTTTATTACGTCTTGCTCTCATTTAACGGCGCAGAGACACCTGCGCTTAAATTCAAATAAGAAGATTTCATTATACGGAGCTCTCGGTATTAGCAACCAAAGTTTGGGAATATCCCTACCACTGGGCAAATCCAATTGGAACATACAAGCCCACCGAAATTCTAACGTAATTGGCTTAGCTCAAAGTTCGTGTCCAGCTAATTATTTTCTTGGAGGAACTCGAACTGTTCCAATTAGATCAAAATTAAGCTTAAGTGTTGGAGCAGGAATTCATTCAACTTTTAATTTTGATGCATTAAGTTTTAGTTTGTCACCTTTGTCTAGGGTAAATTATCAAATACTTCCTTGGCTTTCCTTAGGCGGGTCATATACTCAGATCATAAACCAATGTGAATCTTTGGAGGGCACGCCAAATCCTCTTTTTCAAGTCGCTACTCTTATTGATTTAAAATGGCACAAAAAATCTAAAGGGATTACTACCCTTAGGTCTAAAGACCCTATATATGTAGATGCATTTGCTTCTTCAGGTACAATTTTCACCTCCGCAGGAATAGAATTATCCAAATCTAGAAAGAGTCACTTTGCACTAAGAGGTCAAATCTTCACTAAATACGGGGGACTCTTTCCTAGTGATTTATCTTTTGCTGATATCCAATGGCTTGGCATGGTATACAAATACCATTTGGACGAAATCACCTTGAAAGCGGGAGGTGGACTAACCGTTGCGCCTTTATCCTCATCTCTGCGCTCCGTTACAGCTCCTTATTTTCTCGCTAGCGTTCAGCAAAAATTACTACCTAAAACTTATTTAGTGCTCGAACTGTGGCAACCCACATTCAATTATTTCAGCGCCTCAAGAGCTCCTTTCTTTCAAGTAGGGTTATCTATAGAACTGAACTAAAGGTGTAAAACCTAAGTTTTTCAACAATGCTACTAAGTCATTTACCACGTTAAAGATATACCTCTTTAACATTTTGTAAATGAAACTTCTGTTTTCTGTAGCACTCCTCTGTGCTTTTAAAAACATCAACGCGCAACGCTATCAACAAATGGCTTCTAATCGTGATAATTATGTAAGTATAGGAATCGCTTATCCCTACACAGGTGTAAAACTAGGACTTCAATTGAAACCTGATGTATTCATAGAAGGACAGGCTCTTACAGACGGCGGAGCAATTTGGAAAGAAGATAAATACAATGATTGGAGATCTCTTACAATTTTGAAAGTTTGGCAATTCCCTTTTACGAACTCTAAATTAAAATTCGGAGGAGGGTTGGTTCAGACTGAAGAACCTCCAAATATTAGCAATAAGATGCGCATTGAAACCGCCATGCAATTGGCCTATTGCTTTCCAATAAACAGAAGTGTTTTAATAAGTTGGAGCATTACTTACCCTTTCAGCAAGACTTTAAATATATATCCAGCTTTTCTTTATAGCCTCGAGTTTCGATTCAAAAGCTATTCGAAAGAGAACGGTTTGCATTGACCCAATTTATTTCAATGGATCGAGTATAATATTTTTTTTACGACAACAGATTACCCAATGAATGGTCATAGATCGATTTAAAATCATCCACCATACCCCAATTTTCATCATCCACGCGGAGACTTCCCTTCGTTACGTGACCAAGCAGGTCAAAGGCACAACCATTGAGCATCATTAAATCAATGAACGGGTCTTTTTGTTCTTCACTAACCGTAACAATAATTCTTGAAGCAGCCTCTCCAAATAGCACGGCATCTTTACGGTACTCTGCAGGAAGCGTAATATCAAAACCAAGGTTATGCACCATTGCTTTTTCCAAAAGACCAATAAAAAGTCCCCCCTCACTCAAATCATGCGCAGATTTAATTACCCCTTTGCGAATTAACATTTGTACCTGCTTTTGATTTGCATATTCTTCTTCTAAATCAAAGTGTGGAGCAGAACTATTTTCAACGCCATGGATATTTACCAGGTATTGTGAGGAAGAAACATCATCATGATTACTACCGATCATAAAAATCAAATCGCCCTTATCCTTGAAGCCCAGTGTTGTAATGTATTTTTTATCCTCTACAACTCCTATCATCCCGATAGTGGGCGTTGGGAATACAGGTTCAACAGTATCACCAATTTGTGTTTGATTATAAAAACTCACATTTCCGCCTGTAACTGGTGTTTCGAATTTCTCACAAGCTGCAGTCATGCCTTTAATTGATCCCACAAATTGCCAATAAACCTCTGGATTATATGGATTACCAAAATTCAAACAATTGGTCACCGCAGAAGGCACGCCGCCAGAACAAGTTATATTTCTAGCTGCTTCACTAACAGCCATAGCACAACCTATTTCGGGATCAGCATGCACAAAACGCGAATTACAATCTACGCTCATCGCTAAGGCCTTATTGGTGCCCTTTATATTGACTATACCGGCATCGGTAGGTGCATTGGTACTCATATTTCGGGTTCCCACCATACTGTCATATTGCTCGTATATAAACCGTTTAGAAGCAATGTTTGGAAGGGCTACCATTTGCTGTGCTACTGCAAGTAAATCGCTAGGTTCCTGAATGGATTGAATATTGAATTGCTTAAACTCTTGATAATATGCAGGCTCTGACCATTCTCTGTGGTATACAGGAGCACCACCACCTAAAACTGCGCTATCTGCAGGAATGCTTCCCATGAGCTCTTTGCCCCAATAATAATTTACTGTGCCTCCTTCGGTAACAACGCCGATTTCTTCACATTCTAAATCCCATTTATCAAAAATATCTAAGACCTTTTGTTCCTTTCCTTTCTCCACAACCACAAGCATTCGTTCTTGAGATTCTGAAAGAAGAATTTCCCAGGCTTCCATTTTTTGACGTAGAGGCACCCTATCTAACCAGATATCCATTCCATGTTCACCTGCTGCAGACATTTCACATGAAGAACACGTAATACCCGCGGCACCCATATCCTGCATACCTACAACCGCATCAGTTTCAGATAATTCCATAGTAGCTTCAAGCAAGAGTTTCTCTTGGAATGGATCTCCAACCTGCACGGAAGGAATGTCCTCCGCGCTATCTTCATCCAAATCTTTGGAAGCAAAAGAAGCTCCATGAATTCCATCTTTTCCTGTTGCGGACCCTACAATAAACACGGGGTTTCCCACTCCAGTTGAAGTAGCTGATATTTGCTTTCCAACCTCTACTATACCAGCAGAAAAAGCATTTACTAAAGGATTTTGGTGATAGCATTCGTCAAAATATACCTCACCACCAACTATAGGAATACCAAAACTATTTCCATAATCACCGATACCTTTGCTCACTCCTTTCACCAGCCATTTTGTTCTTTCCTCAGTTGGATTTCCAAAGCGCAAAGAATTCAATTGAGCAATAGGTCTTGCTCCCATCGTAAAGATATCTCGATTTATACCACCAACTCCTGTGGCAGCACCTTGATAAGGCTCAACCGCTGAAGGGTGATTATGACTCTCAATTTTGAATGCACAGGCTAAGCCGTCACCAATATCCACTAAACCCGCATTCTCCTCTCCTGCTTCCACAAGCATATGAGGACCTTTTTTAGGCAATTTTTTGAGCCACACAATAGAGTTCTTATATGAACAATGCTCGCTCCACATCACGCCATAAACAGAGAGCTCAAGATAATTTGGAGTGCGGCCCAATATTTCCTTGATTTTATCAAACTCCTCTGGCAGGAGGCCCATTTCTTTGGCCTGATTCAAAGTGGCAACAGCTGTGCTATTCATGTTGAAAAGATTTTGTGCAAATTTACATATTCTAATACCAACACATTTGAATCAAATGCGCAATCTTTCTCACACTTTTCGCGGCTTTTTTGTTTATAACCTGCTGCTGCTAATCATTCTATCTAGTTGCACAGCAACTCCTCAATACGATGTGGTATTCTATGATATGAACATCCCCAATAGTGAGAAAACCGGACCTAGACAATGGATAGGAATTAATGACGGTATTATAGCCAACATGGGAACACTTCTTGCAGAGGGTAATCCGCCCTCTGCTAACGAGGTTATTGATCTTTCTGGTACGTATTTATATCCTGGTTTTATAGACGCTCATGGACATTTATTTGGTTACGCAGAAATGCTCAACATGGTGAATCTTTTTGGTGCTACTAGCAAAGATGAGTGCATTGAACGAATCGCTGACTTCATTCAAAATAATCCTTCGACCCCATGGATTATAGGAAGAGGTTGGGACCAAAACGATTGGCCCAATCAAGAATTTCCAACTTCACAGGACTTGGACCAATTTGAAGGTGTTAAAATTTATTTGACGCGAATTGACGGCCATGCCGCTTGGGTGAATAAAGAGGTTCTGCAGGCTTTCAATATATCCAATGAACTTATAGTTGAAGGAGGTTCCATCCTAAACGGGATATTGATAGATAACGCCGAATCTTTGGTTGCTCTACCCAAACGTTCCTCCAAATTCTGGAGGAAGGCGCTTTTACGAGCGCAAGACAGTTTGGTGAAATACGGATTAACAGCCATGACCGATGCAGGTCTATCTACAGATAAAATCCTGATACTTGATTCATTGCAGGAAGAAGGAGCGTTCGGCATAATGGTAAACGCAATGATTTCAAATTCAGAAAGTGATTTAAACTACTTTGAAGAAAACGGCCCCATACTCAAAGACCTGCTGCGAGTTCAAAGCGTAAAAGCATATTTAGACGGCGCCCTAGGTTCAAGAGGCGCATTATTAAGAGCACCTTATCATGATCTGCCTCAACACTATGGACTTCCGCTACTAAGTCCACAAGAACTTGATGAACTAAGAGATAGATGCGTAAAAAATGACTGGCAACTTTGCGTTCATGCTATTGGCGATAGTGCGCACCGCATATTATTGAAAAGCTTTAATAAGTTGGACACCACCGTTGATTTGCGTTTTCGAGTGGAACACGCTCAGATTATGACTCCGGAAGACAGCGCCTATTATTCCCATCCAAATATTGTTGCTTCTATTCAACCCACCCATGCTACAAGTGATATGTATTGGGCAGAAAACAGATTGGGTGCGCAAAGAATGAATCATGCGTATAGCTATAAGAGAATATTAAATGCTTCTGGTCTAATTGCTCTAGGAACTGATTTTCCCATTGAGGATATAAATCCATTACATACTTTTTTTGCCGCTGTAGATAGGACGGATAAGTATAATTGGCCGGAAAATGGCTTTTTGGCTGACCAAAAATTAAGCGCTGAACAAGCACTGCATGGGATGACTTACGGAGCATCCTATAGCGCCTTTGGGGAAAATGATTATGGTAGCATTACCATTGGTC
>PXYR01000125.1 GCA_003023665.1 Bacteroidota bacterium | reverse complement strand
TGGAACGCGCATGGCGTAACCGTCTAATTTACCTTTGAGTTGCGGTAATACTAGGGCAACTGCCTTGGCTGCACCGGTAGAGGTTGGTATCATATTAACAGCAGCGGCACGTGCACGACGTTTATCAGAATGAGGAGCGTCTTGAATACGCTGGTCAGACGTGTATGCGTGAATGGTACACATGAATCCGCTTTCAATGCCAAATTTTTCATCCAATACCTTGGCCATAGGAGAAAGACAATTGGTGGTACAAGAGGCATTACTTACCATGGTGTCTTCTGCAGTCAATTCATCATCATTCACCCCTAGGACAATCGTTTTAATGTCCCCGGAGGCAGGGGCGCTTAGTGCCACCTTTTTTGCGCCTGCTTTGATGTGTTTGCCCATCCCTTCAGCATCGCGGAAGAATCCAGTTGATTCAATTACTACATCAACTCCTAATTCACCCCAAGGCAACGTTTCCGGATCCCGTTGGGCGTAAACTGTAATTTCCTTGCCGTTTACAATTAAAGAAGATTCAGTGTGAGATACTGTGCCGTTGAAACGACCGTGTGCACTGTCGTATTTCAATAAGTGAGCCAGCATATCTGTGGCAGTTAAATCATTGATTGCAACGATTTCCACATTATCACTTTCAATCAAGTTTCTGAATGTCAAACGACCGATGCGGCCAAAGCCATTGATTGCAATTTTACTCATAATCTGATGTGTTGTTAGGTTGCTAGTATTCTAGCGATAGTTAGCATTTCTTCGTCTAAATCGGTGGTCTTTGAAATTGCTTCTGATAAAGGTGTATAAACTACTTTTTGATTGATCATACCGGTCATCACCTTGGCTTTGCCTTCGAGCAAACCAACAACAGCTCGATAGCCAAGAATAGAGGCCAGAACCCTGTCGTTTGTTGACGGAGATCCTCCGCGTTGTGTATGACCAAGGTTGGTTACTTTGACATCAATACTTGGGAATTCTTTTTTTACTGCCTCCGCAATTTCAAAAATTCCTCCAAGGTGGTTGCCTTCAGCAACCATGACAATATTTGAGGTTTTGCGTTTTGCTTGTGCTTTTCTAAGGTCATCAAACAAATCTTTGAAGGTGCTTTTTCTTTCAGGCAGAATGATACTTAAGGCTCCAGTGGCCAATCCGGTAGAAGCCGCAATATAGCCGGTATCCCTTCCCATGACTTCAACAAAAAACAAGCGGTTGTGAGAAGAGGCGGTGTCTCTAATTTTATCTACACTCTCAATTACCGTATTGGTTGCGGTGTCATAACCAATGGTATAATCTGTTCCATACAAGTCGTTGTCTATGGTTCCTGGCACACCCATTACACGGATTCCGTGTTCTTCAGCAAGTTTCAGCGCGCCGGTAAAAGAACCGTCTCCGCCAATAACCACTAAAGCATCAATGTTGCGCTTCTTCAAATTTGACGCTGCTTTAGCTCTTCCTTCAGTTGTTCTGAATTCTTGACTTCGCGCGCTCTTTAAAAAGGTGCCGCCTTGTGCAAGGATGTGTTTTACGCTTTGAGTGGTGAGTTCAATGATATCATCTTCAATCATTCCTTCGTAACCTCTGTAGGCACCAAAGACCTTTTTTTTATGATATAAAGCAGTTCTTGTTACCGCGCGTATTGCGGCGTTCATTCCAGGGGCGTCGCCACCTGAAGTAAGAACTACAATGTTATTAATATCATCCATCATAAGTGCAAAGATAAGAACTAAGTGTAAATAATACACTTATTAAAATTTTACTGCTTATCTTCAAGGACACAAAAAAGTAAGTTTACCAATTATTCACATCATGAGTGATTTAAACGACATTAACCCTAATATCAGTGTTGATTGCGTAATTTTTGGTTTTGACGGCGAGAGCTTAAAGGCGCTTTTGATTGAAGAAAAAGACATTGGTCAAGGTGTTCTTAAGCAGAGGCTGCCTGGTGATTTAATCCATCAAGGTGAAAGTTTAGATGACGCTGCTGACCGAGTATTATGGGAATTAGCCAGTTTACGTGACGTTCATTTAAAGCAGTTTCACACATTTGGTAACCCGCAACGGGTTAATGCTGAAAAAGATCGTAAATGGCTAGAGCTTTATCGTTCAAACCCCAAGGAAAGGGTGATTACTGTAGCCTACTATGCTTTGGTGAAAATGGCAGATTTTGTACCAAACCCTGCTAGTTTCGCCGGTGAAGCACTTTGGGTAGAAATTACCGAAATACCGGAATTGGCATTTGATCATAATGAAATTGTAGATGTTGCTTTGATGAAGCTTCAACGCCATTTTGAATTGAATAAAACAGCTTACGAACTTCTACCTCCCAAATTCACTTTAAATCAGCTTCAGCAGCTGCACGAGGCAATTACACAGGAAGAATTAGACAAAAGAAATTTTCGCAAAAAAATTGTTCGCGAAAAAGTGATAGAGGCAACAGAGGAAAAACAGAAAGGGGTTCTTCATAAACCTGCGCGTTTGTACAAGGTTAAGTCAATAGATAGCCTATTGTAGCAAGATTGCCTTCTTGTTATGATAAATGTTGGGCATATTCAGTTAATACACCCGTTTTACTTATTTCCGTGTAACAAGTGTATTCTATACATTTGAAAAGAACAATTCTTAACATAAACGCATGAAACAGTTTTCTCGTTTTCTTGTCATTATTTCGTTTTTGACTACGGGCATATTGCACGCCCAATCTATTTCAGGAACAATAGTGGATGAATACAACGAACCACTACCGTCTGTCTCTATTTCCACACAGGATGGAATTGCTGCATCTACTAACTTTAATGGTCAATATACCTTGTCATTAAAACCTGGAAAGCATGTCCTTACCTATACGTTCATAGGGTATCAAACCGTAAATAAGGAGGTAGATGTCAAGGGTAAAATGGTAATTAACCTAACAATGAAGCCATCACTGAATCAGCTAAATGAAGTTGTAGTAGTAGGTTATGGTGTTGCTCGTAAACGCGATTTAACGGGTTCTGTAGTGTCCATAAAATCCAAGGAATTAACGGATATACCCACGCCGTCTTTTGAAAACGCTATTCAAGGTAAAGCGGCCGGTGTTCAGGTGATTACGGGTTCTGGTATTGCGGGTTCTGGTTCCATGGTACGGGTTCGGGGAGTCGCGTCTATTTCTGCCGGTGGTGATCCCCTTTACGTTGTAGATGGAATTCCAATTACGCAGGATTACTTTTTAAACGGAAATCGTGGTGGTTTTAACACAAATCCACTAGCCACTATTAATCCAAACGATATAGAGTCTGTTGAAATACTAAAAGATGCAGCGGCAACAGGTATTTATGGATCACGCGGTTCAAATGGAGTTGTGCTCATTACAACGAAAAGAGGTAAAAGCAAATCGTTGACCTACAACTTTTCATCTAGAGTGGGTTTTTCAAACCCAACAGCATTGCCTAATATGATGAATAAAGAGGAATACCTGCAAATGTATGAGGAAGCGTGGGTGAATGACGGAAATGTTGGTGTACCAGAACTTCCCGGAAACAGAATGAGCTGGTCAGAAGCGCAAGCGTACGATGGAACAGATTGGATACAAGAAACTATACGACAGGGAGTAAAACACGGGTATGATTTTTCTGCATCGCGCGGTTTCAAGGGGGGCAACTTTTATGCAGGCCTTTCTTACAACGATAACCACAGTTATTTAGCCGGGAATTCTTATGAGCGTCTATCGGGACGTATAAATGCAGATTTTGACCTCTCTAAGCGATTTAAGCTTGGCTTGAGCACTTCGCTCTCCCGTGGTGTAAACAATAGAATTGATGCTGCATGGTCAGGAGGTTTTGGAGAAGCAATGTCAAAGGCACTTCCTATTTATCCTATTTATTATGAAAACGATGAATTCGATGATGACGGGAATTTAGTTGCAAATGCTGGAGACTATTGGCTTAAAGGAGGGATAAACTTAAACCCAGTAGCGCAGCGTGACTTAAAAGATTGGACGGCCCTAGAGGATCGCTCAATAAATAATGTCACTATGAATTACAAGCTTAGTGACGCTTGGACTATTCGCGGTCAAGGCGCGTTTGATTATATGCACTTTGAGGATCACATTTGGGAAAAACCTGGATATGACCCTACCTATAAAGATGCAGATGGAAACTTTTTAGGTCGCGCAAATATGTATACTTATGATGTATACAATACTTCTGGAAATGCAACTGCTAACTACATCAAGGATTTTGGAGAAAATCATCATATAAACTGGTTAATCGGATCCGAATATCAATACAATAGAATCAAACGTTGGGACGGTTATTATGATAGTGAGGCCCTTGGTCAGATAAGAGAAACAGGTCAGTGGGTGAATGACCCGTTGAGCTATATAGAAGAGTATGCGTTCGCTTCGGCCTTTACTCGTTTGAATTATAATTATAAGGGCAAATACTATGCTGAGGCGTTGATTCGTCGTGACGGCTCTTCTAAATTCGGCCCTAATAATAAGTACGGTAATTTCCCGGCTGCATCCGTTGGATGGGTGATGTCCGATGAGGAATTTTTGGACAGGCTTAGCGCAATAAACTTTCTGAAATTGAAAGCTTCAGTTGGTAAGAACGGTAATTCGGCTATTCCATCGTATCAATGGTTCGGTTATTATAATGTGGCAAACAACGGTTATGCCGGTCAGACGTATCGCTATCCTGTTATCCGTGAAAATGCAAATCTGAGGTGGGAAACCTCCACAACTTATGACGTTGCCCTTGAATATGGGCTGTTTAATGATCGAATTTCTGGTGAATTGGCTTGGTACAGAAAACAGACGAACGACATGTTATTAAATGTTGCCCTTCAAGGATCTACAGGATTTGGTTCTTGGTGGGATAATGTTGGTAGTGTCTACAACACAGGTGTAGAATTTGCAATAAAGTCGAGAAACATTGTTACTGATAATTTTACCTGGACTACAGATTTCAATATTGCACGCAATTATAACGAGATTACCTCTATTGGAGAATATTCTCCTGATGCCGTAAGTGGTGGTACAAACGACACCCGCGTGGTCGTTGGGATGCCAATTGGCACGAATTACTTGGTACAATTCTCCCACGTTGATCCACAGAACGGATTACCCGTTTATTTGGACAAGGAAGGAAATGAAACATACACATGGGACCTTCAAAA
>PXYR01000124.1 GCA_003023665.1 Bacteroidota bacterium | reverse complement strand
TGTGAAATCCACCGTTGTTTCTTCAATTAAGTTGAATTTTGCCAAACGATAAACACTAGAGGCCGCTATCCCTGCGCCTAGAATAACACCCCAGGGTTGTTCTAATGTTCCAAAGTCCGTAAGGATACTAGACCATAGAAATGCAGGAACCACGCCAAAAGAAATAGTATCTGCAAGAGAATCTAGCTGAATACCAAGGTCTGTGTTCACTCCAAGTTTTCTGGCTAACATTCCATCAAATAGGTCTGCAATGGATGCCAACACAAGGCAGGCAGCTACTCCGGAGGTACTTTGATTAAAGATGAAGTAGATGGCAACTACCCCGCAACTGGCATTTAAAAGTGTTAAAAGATTTGGAATGTGTTTCATGCAGTGCAAAGATGCATTATTTTGGCTCTATGACCGATTGGAAAATAAGCAAACCACTACACTTGGCGCTTTTGGCCTCAGCCTGTTTAACTTTAGCTTGGACTTGGAGTCCACTATTTTTTTTCGTTTTGCCGGGTTGGTTGCTTCTTTTTCAGCTTGCTTCACAAAAAAAACGGCCACTACTTTTTTTGTATTTAGCATTTGCTCTTTGGAATGCGGCGACTACATATTGGATAGCTAATGCTCATCCTTTAGGAGTGATTGCAACGGTAGGTATCAATGGATTTCTCATGGCGTTTGCTCTATGGTTTGGTTTCCGCTCTAGAAATATGCTAGTGCGGCTTGGAATCGGTTCAAAGGTTTCCTGGATTTCAGTAATTGCGTCTTGGATGGCCTTTGAACATTTGCACGAATATTGGGGGTTATCCTTTCCTTGGTTGCATCTGGGTAATACATTCTTTGATTGGCCAGAATTGGTTCAATGGTACGAATTTGTTGGAACATCAGGAGGAACTCTATGGGTGCTTCTTGTGGTTATTGTCTTCTTTTCATCTGCTAAATCTCTGGTGAAATGGTCTGTTCTTTTAGGGCCAATTGCACTGAGCTTGATACTTTATGTATTGCCTGAAAAGACTTCTGATAGGTATTTGAGTGTTGCTGTTGTCCAGCCGAATATTGATGCCTACCAGGAGAAGTGGACCACTCCAGAAAGTGAGCAGGTTGGTAAAGTAGCACGGTTACTGTCGGAAAGTGGTGCATCTGAAATAGATTTAATTGTGTTGCCTGAAACTTTTCTTCCCAAGGCTAGACAAGAAATTACGCTTGGCAAAGGGGTTGTTGATGCACAGTTGATTTCTACCATTAATACATACGGAAAATCAGCAATTTTTGGAAGTACTACTTATGATTTTCAAAAGGAACAAACCTATTCAAATAGAGCTATGGGGGATCGGTTTTACACCATGTATAATACTGCTCTTTTTCATTCCACAACTGGAGAACCATGGCAAATTTACCACAAGGGAAAATTAGTGGTGGGAGGAGAGAGTATGCCCTTTGTCAAATACTTGCAGCCCATTTTAGGCGATTGGGCTCTTGAGTTGGGTGGTACTTCAGGAACCTTGGGTACTTCTGAAGAAAGGGTGGTTTTTGAAGACAAGCAGCTTGGCTTGAAATTAGCACCAATAATTTGTTGGGAGAATGAGTTTTCAGGTTATTCAACGGATTATTCCAAGAAGGGTGCAAATCTGCTTGCAGTAATAACCAACGACGGTTGGTGGGGCAATACCGACGGCCACCTGCAACACATGAAGTTTTCAGGTTTAAGGGCAATTGAACATCGTAAATATGTAGTACGTAGTGCCAACACAGGAATCAGTACGGTAATTGATTCAAAGGGAAAGCCACGCGAACAACTTCATTGGGAAGAGGAAGGCGTCATTCTAGATAATGTTCCCTTATTGGAAGGTCAAACCTTGTACGTTTTAACAGGCAATTTCCTTGGGCCATTGATGTCTATGGTCTTTCTTTTAAACGTGCTCGTGGTCATTCTAAGCAGATTTTTTAGAATTAAACCCTAGTACAAAGGTCCTCTGTGTAACTTTGCCAGAGCTAAAAAATAAAAATTCAATGAGTTCATACGACGTAGTTGTTATAGGTTCTGGTCCAGGAGGATATGTTAGCGCCATACGCTGTGCCCAATTGGGTATGAAAACAGCCTTGGTTGAAAAATACCAAACACTAGGAGGTACCTGTTTAAATGTAGGATGTATTCCTTCCAAAGCATTGCTGGATTCCAGTGAGCATTACCATGCTGCTGTCCATTCATTTGAAGAACACGGAATACAGGTGGATAAACCACAGATTGATTTTGCTCAAATGATGAATCGCAAAGCGGGGGTGGTCAATACAACCTGTGACGGAATTGATTATCTGATGAAGAAAAACGAAATTGACGTTTTAAAAGGTTTCGGTTCTTTGTTGGACAAGAATACAGTACAAGTCTCTGGTAAGAGTACTACCAAGGTTTCTGCTAAGAATATTATTCTCGCTACTGGCTCAAAACCTATCGAACTGCCTTTTGCAAAATTTGATAAGGAACGTATCATCTCCTCAACAGAAGCACTTAGTCTGAAGGAAATTCCAAAGCACATGATTGTTATTGGAGGCGGCGTCATTGGATTGGAATTAGGTTCTGTTTATAAAAGACTGGGCGCTGAGGTAACGGTTGTTGAATATGCTAAAAGTATCATTCCAACTATGGACGGAGCAATGGGCAAAGAACTCATGCGAAGTTTGAAGAAACTAGGAGTTAAATTTAGTCTGAGCACCAAGGTGAGCGGCGTAAGTCGTGACGGTGAGCAGGTTAAAGTAACAGCTACAAATAAGAAAGGTGAAGAAGTTGTCTTTGAAGGTGACTACTGCCTAGTTGCCGTAGGTAGAGGAGCTTACACAGAGAAGCTTGGTTTGGAAAATGTAGGCATTGAGACTGATGAAAGAGGACGCATTGCTGTAAATGAACAATTGCAAACCACCGTGGCTAATATTTACGCAATCGGTGACGTTGTTCGCGGTGCCATGTTGGCTCACAAAGCAGAGGAGGAAGGTGTTTTTGTTGCGGAATCAATAGCAGGTGAAAAACCGCACATAAACTATGATTTAATACCTGGTATCGTGTATACCTGGCCAGAAGTCGCTGCAGTTGGAAAAACGGAGGAAGCGTTGAAAGAAGCTGGTGTAGAATATAAAATGGGATCTTTCCCTATGCGAGCATTGGGTCGCTCTAGAGCATCAGGAGATATTGACGGCGTAGTGAAAGTATTGGCAGATAAAAAAACAGATGAAGTCCTAGGCGTACATATTGTTGCAGCTCGTGCGGCAGACATCATTATGGAAGCGGTAACTGCCATGGAATTCCGTGCTTCTGCAGAGGATATTGCTAGAATTTGCCACGGTCATCCAACGTATACGGAAGCATTAAAGGAAGCGGCTTTGGCTGCGACTGGGAATCGAGCGTTGCACAGTTAATGGATTGCGCATCGACTCATATTGTCGATTCGAGAACTTTAGAGAATCGGCTATTGGAATTATCCAATAGTCGATCTTTTTTTGCCATGTACACCTCTAATGGCTATCCGAATTCAGAAAAATGCTACGAACTTATTTTTGGTTGGGGCGCAAAAGCAGTTTATACGGATCAAGAGCTTTTACCCGAGCATTTAGAAAAAGGATGGAAATTTGGATTTTTCAGCTATGAATTACGCACGCAATTTGAATCGGTTACCCAAGAAAATCAGGCTTTAGGAAATTGGCCCAAGACGCAATTTTTTGTTCCAGAAGTAGTAGGTGTCTTGCATATAGATGGTAGGTTAGATGTCTGGTCAGAAGATGCAGTTGATGAGGTTTTGAATGAATTGCTGCTTCCTTCCAATGAAGTGGAATCTGAAGTGACTTCGCTTGATTTTGAGCCGGTGGAAACAAAACAGGAGTACATTCGAAATGTAAATGCGCTAAAAGACCACATTCAACGCGGTGATATTTACGAAGTCAATTATTGTACGGGATTCAAGGCAGAGTTTGAAGAATTAAATAGTGTTGCCCTGTTTAAAAAAATGGTTCAAGGAACTCTTGCGCCTTTTTCTGCCTTTGTGAAGATGGAAGATTATGAGCTGTTATGCACCTCTCCAGAACGATTTATAAAACGCGAAGGACGCAAGCTTTGTAGTCAGCCTATTAAAGGAACCAATAGATACTCTAAAGTAGATAACGAATCCGCGAAAACAGCATTAGCCCAAAGTGAAAAAGAACGTGCGGAGAATGTGATGATTGTGGATTTGGTGCGGAACGATCTCTCTAGAGTTGCCGCTAAAGGCAGTGTTAAAGTGAGTGAATTATTCGGTACCTACGCTTTTAAAAATGTCAACCAATTAATCAGTACCGTGGAGGCTGAACTTCGCGAAGGTGTAACCAACTGGGAAATTATTGCAGCTTCCTTTCCAATGGGTTCAATGACCGGAGCTCCAAAAGTAAGTGCCATGGAACTCGCAGAGCGTTTTGAAAAAGTGGCTAGGGAAGTGTATTCGGGATCAGTAGGCTATATCACACCAGAAGGTGATTTTGATTTCAACGTGGTCATTCGCAGTATTGCTTTGAATAGGAAAAAAGGTGTTGCTACCCTACATGTAGGAGGTGCTATAACCATTCTAAGTGATGCCTTGCAAGAATATCAGGAATGCTTGTTAAAAGCGGAAAGTGTATTGAAGGCTGCTAAATAAATTTAGTCGTGTTACATTCGTTTCATGGATATTCCTTTATTAATTCCAGGTTCAAAGGCAATTCTAGGCTTTAGCGGCGGGGTAGACTCTGTGGTTCTAAGTCATTTTTTGTTGGAGCGCTACCGTATTCGTCCTTATTTACTTCATGTGAATTACGGTTTGCGTGAGGAAGCAGATGAAGACGAAAGATGGTGTCGTTGGTATGCAGAGGAGCACCGTTTTGAGATAGCTGTTTTAAAGGCGAATCCCAAAACGCGCAACGGTCAGAATGTCCAAAATTGGGCAAGGGATATTCGCTACAATTTTTTTAGAGAACAAGCTGAGCTAATCGGAGCGAAATACATTTTTACCGCCCATCATGCGGATGACAGAAGGGAAACTTTTTTGATGAATGCATTGCGTGGAAGTGGTTTGACTACGATGGCCGGAATGAGCAATAGTCAAATGGTACGACCACTTGCTCATATGGATAAGAGTGAGGTTTTGGAGTATGCTCAGCAGCATGGTTTGAACTGGGTGGAAGATTCTT
>PXYR01000123.1 GCA_003023665.1 Bacteroidota bacterium | reverse complement strand
CCAAGCGTTAATTGTGTAATTTGCGCGTCATGAAAGGCGTTGTTCTAAAAAGTACGGGTAGCTGGTATCAAGTCCGCTCATTTGAAAGCGGCGAACTTTTTAATTGCCGTATCAAAGGAAAATTTCGAGTGGCGGGCATAAAAAGCACCAATCCTATTGCGGTAGGCGATGTAGTCCATTTTCATTTAGAGGACCATCAAGAAGGACAAGGCATTATTAGCGCAATTCAGGACCGCAAAAATTATATCGTTCGTAAAAGTGTCAATCTTAGTAAGCAAGTACATATCATTGCGTCAAACATGGATCAAGCGCTGCTGGTAACAACTCTTGCTCAACCCATGACCTCAACGGGTTTTATGGATAGATTTTTATCTACCGCGGAAGCTTATTCTATTCCAACGATTATTGTTTTTAATAAAATTGACCTCTACGACGAGGAAGAAATGATGGAATTGGAGTACCGTGAAGCTGTATATAGTTCAATAGGATATAAAGTCTTGAAAACTTCTGCGATGCAAGGAATTGGTCTTGAAAAACTCAAAGAAGAACTTAAGGATAAGACTACCCTTCTTAGTGGACACAGTGGTGTAGGTAAAAGCACACTTGTAAATGCCGTAGAACCTAACTTGGATTTGAGAACAGGAACGGTCAGTCTTTCGCACAGAAAAGGGCAACATACCACCACATTTGCAGAAATGCATCCCTTAAGAATGGGAGGTGATGTGATAGATACACCGGGTATAAAGGGATTCGGCATGGTCAATATGAAAAAAGAAGAAATCAGTCATTTCTTTCCGGAAATTTTCGCCTTAAGTGAGCAATGTCGGTTCCATAATTGTATGCATCTTAATGAGCCTGAATGCGCAGTAAAAAGTGCCTTGGAGGAGAATAAAATTGCGCCTACTCGATACGAAAGTTATCTTAACCAATTAAACGATTACGATGAACAGACACATTACCGTACTTCTAGCCATTAGTGCCAGTATTCTAACTTCATGTTCTTTAAAGAATTCTGCTTTTAAAGAGACTACGCAACTTGATTCCTCATTTGAATGGAGAAGCTCAAATGAATTTGGATTCATTTATAAACAGAATTTTAAATACGCAGAGTACTTAATTGAAAAACAAAGAAGTAATGTTGCCGCAGGAGGATCGGTCTTTATAGATGTACCTTTCATACTCTTGTCCCAAGAGAGCATAAATGAATATTATAAAGATATCGGTGGCGCTAAAAAACTGAAACTTGAAAAGATATCCTCACTTGAGTCTATGAAATTTAATCAGGATGCGTTAACGTTTCTTCAAGCATGCCAAAATGCCGATTTTCAAATTGTCCTTATGGCGAGCGAACAGGAATCGGCAGCTATAATAAAAGCTCTAGAAAAACATGAAATCATGGCCACTCCCTCAATGGTCGGTGATTTCCTGATCTATGGGAAAACAGCAGAAAATAACACCCTTGTGGAATCCTACGAAGCGAATGGTGTTGCTTTAGTACTTACTACCTCTTTGGGAGAATCAAATTTAATTCGAGGAATAGAAGATGATTTCCAAGAAAACTCTAGTAAGTTGTTCGATTACTTTGGAGATAAGATTATTGTATTTCCCAATCCCGCCTTCAACTAAATGCGTGTTCTACTACAACGCGTTAGCGAAGCAAGTGTTGAAGTAGATGGGCTTGAAATTAGCGCTATTGGAAATGGTTTGCTTATTTTTTTAGGCATTGAACCTGACGATAGAGAAAATGATGCGGACTGGTTGTGCGGTAAAATTTCTAGAATGAGGCTATTTCCTGACAATGAGGGAGTAATGAACCGAAGCGTTAAAGATATTGGTGGTCAATGTTTGGTCATTTCTCAGTTCACCTTGCACGCTTCCACGAAAAAAGGAAATAGACCGAGCTATATGAAAGCAGCAAAACCTGCACATGCAGAACCTTTATATGAATACTTTATGGAAAAGCTTTGGATGGAAAGTGACTTGCCCGTTAAAGGCGGTCAATTTGGCGCGGATATGAAAGTACATTTAATTAATGATGGCCCTGTTACCATTTGGGTTGATACTAAAAACAAGGAATAATGGCTTTAGATTCCATCAACGTATCGAAAGATTTACCCTTGGGTAAATTACAGCAAGAAGTCCATGAGTGGATTTCAAAACATGGCGTGCGCTACTTTAATGAGCTAACCAATATGGCTCAGCTTACTGAAGAGGTAGGTGAAGTAGCGCGGATCATTGCCCGCCGCTATGGTGAGCAAAGTGAAAAGGAAAGTGACAAGGCCAAGGACCTAGGCGAAGAACTAAGCGATGTGCTTTTTGTAGTGCTCTGTTTGGCAAACCAAACCGGCACTGACTTGCAAGCGGCCTTCGATAAAAAAATGAACGTAAAGCGTGAACGCGACCATGATCGACATCACGCTAATCAAAAGTTGAAGTAACATAAAGGGGGTGGCTTTTAACGGAACCGCCACTCAAACCCAGTACTAATCCAACGTCCTGGTTGTACTACATTCCCTCTATCATAGTAGTTCGCATCCATTGCATTCGTAATATTGATAAAGGCTTGGAAGGGAAATTGACGTTTGAATATTCCCGCCGCAGGAGCATAGTATAGTTTTAAATCTAGCAAGGCAAAAGGCTTGTAGTCCACTTCCGTTCCCAAACTATTGTAAGTACCCATTCGATCTTGTAGTGTAAGCGCATAGTTTGCAAAGAAGCCCATGCCTAATTTTTGTGTGGCTCGTGCGGTTATTTTAGCTTGAAGGTAATCCAAGGCGTATAGACTTGAATAGTCTACTTCAGGGCTATTTCCTGTCATTAACGCAGCTTCCACTGTTGCCCGTCGTAACATCTGCTTTCGCTTCTTTGCAACATAACTTAATCCACCTTCTATTCCAGTCAATGCCAATGAGGTTATGTTGGATGCAAATGCCGTATCGGGAATATCAGTATAGGTGACCCAGTCGATCAAATCTTCTGAGCGCCTATGAAATAATGCTCCATTTATATAAAGGTCACCTTCTTTTGCCTTGTAACCCACTTCATAATTCCATGCTGTCTCTGGCTTTAAACCAATCGAACCTTGGGCGTCACCACGGTTGTAATACAAGTCTGTATAGGTTGGGTAACGGATGGAGCGATTCACCGTTGCATAGAGTGAAGATTCTTTCGTCAGTCGATACAATGCATCCATAGAAGGAGCAAAGAAATATGATGAATCTTGTGAAGGGCCATCGTGATAATTTAACATTCCACCGGCGCGCAGCTGGTATCTTCCTCTCGTGAATTTATGTTCCCCGAACCACGAGAAATCTGTAGTTGAAGCACCTTTATCCATGGTATATCCATCCCAACCTGGTACCAAATAAATATCGGTAAAATCTCCTCCTAACACATTTGAGTGAATTTCATCATAGCGCTGATTATAGCCAAGACTGGTTTGGTGTTCTCTGTTCCAACGGTGACTCAATCGGGAATTTAAGTTAAACACAAAAGTCTGGTGGAAATTGGGTCCACCGTACCAAGATGCGGCACTGTCGCCATCCGCCGCACGATAGTACCTTCCAGAAGGTAGTTTGTCATATGCAACTTCACTGGCATCAAAACCGCCTAATCCAGCCGTCTCTCGGTAGAGCTCAAACCGATCTGTTCCGGAAACAACATTTATATTCATCTTAAAATCTGTCTTCTGGCCAATGGTTTCGTCTAAGCCCAAGGCAAGTACTCGCGTAGATGTTGCCTCAAATTGATCTGGAAATGCCGACGTATAATAATTCTGCGCACCAAAAGCCTTCTGATTTTCTGCATACATCAAGGACAGTTTTCCTTCCTCTTTCCCAAGTTTATAATCACGCTCGAGGTTTAGAATAAATTTTTGGCTCGAAAAATCTGTATTGGCAATGTATCCGGCAGTCTGCTGACCCTGCTGACCGAACTGAACACCCCACTTCCCTACTTTCTTACCTATGTAAAAACTACTATTTATCAAATTATTTTGACCGGTAATGAGAGCGTATCCGGCATTGATTTTTTTCTGTGGGGATTTTAGTACAATATTCACAACGCCTGTCATTGCTCCAATACCGTGTGCATTGGTAGCTCCTCCATGAACCACCTCTATTCGCTCAATCATGGCCAAAGGCACAGGGAGGTTCATATTATGGTGACCTGTTTGAGGATTATTCATTCGAACGCCATTCACCAACACCAATGTTTGATCAAAGGTGCCTCCACGAATTCCCAAATCACCTTGAACGTCCAATGGCCCGCGCTGACGCATATCTACCCCGGCTACATATTCTAGGAGCTCATTGATATTGGCAACGGGCAGTTCTTGAATTTCCTTGGCAGTTAATAGGGTGATTTGCTTAGTTGCGGAAGCAAAGGTTTCCTTACCCAGCGCGGCGCTTACCGGAACTTCATTGAGTTCAATAGGCTTATTTTTCTTTGAAACTACACCGCGAAATCCCGACCGCTGTCCAAATTCTTGAGCTGCTGCATGAAATGTCAGCAATGTGATTGAGAGTAGTAATATCTTTCTCATAAACGTATGATTGGCAAACTCAATGGTATACCTCTAAAAAGTAATTCAAAAAAAAAACCTGCAGCGCGCTGCAGGTTTTTCAAATATCTATAGTCTATTAACTTGCAAGTACTGATATTTTATTGTTCTTGCATTCTAAGACACCGCCCTTTACTTCCACCGTGCAAAGCTTGTCGTCTGAAGTATCAAGTATAACTTGAGAACTCAAGGTATCTAGTGTTTTAGTATCATCGGCAACACGAATTTTAACAGTGCCCGGGCCCAAAGCAGAAATTATTGGGGCGTGATCTTTCAAAATCTGAAATAAACCATCCCTTCCCGGCAATTGCACGGAGCTCACTTCGCCTTTGAATAATACTGCCTCTGGTGTAATTACTTCTAAGTACATACAGAATACAATTAGGCTTCAGCCAACATTTTCTCCCCTGCTTCTACAACCTCTTCTATGTTTCCTTTAAGGTTGAAGGCAGCTTCAGGATATTGATCTAGTTCTCCATCAAGAATCATATTGAATCCTTTGATAGTATCCTTTATATCGACAAGAACTCCTTGCAGACCGGTAAATTGTTCTGCTACGTGGAATGGCTGAGAAAGGAAGCGGGCTACACGGCGCGCGCGCGAAACTACTA
>PXYR01000122.1 GCA_003023665.1 Bacteroidota bacterium | reverse complement strand
GCATGTTTTGCGTAAGCCATGAAATTAGATTCAAAATTGGTTGGGTCTTGAAACAATTCCGAACGATCTACCTGTCCGCCGCCAATTGGCCTATAATATTCTTCCACGTCCAGCTGTGCCCAAAATGGGCCAACCGCAGTTGCCACTTTATCTGCAGCAACTTTAGGTATACCTGATGCAACCAGTGTTTCTACCGCACCTTGGGCAACCCGACCGGATCCTGTTAAAAGGATACGTAACTCTTTTGACCAACTTTTATTGTTCAATTGTGAGAACATTTCAGCAAGATCAAAACACTCATGTGCCGGCTTCAAGGTATACTCTCCTGTCTTCTCCCCCCAACCTCTTAGCGCATTGTACGCACCAACTAATCCTGCAAAACGACCAAAGGCAACCACACGGCTGCCGCTTCTTTTAAGTAATTCGTAATCAATTAAACGGATTCCCTTCTGAACACAAGCCTTTAAAAGCTTGGCATTATATGGTTGCTGTTTAAACGTATGAGAAAAAAAGAAATATGTTTTTTGCGGGATGAGATCATGTATTGGAACTTCTTTTACACCAAGTAATACGTCACAATCTTCTAAATTCTCTTGCAATTTTATATTGCACTCTTCATATTCTCTATCTGAATAAGCCCGAATATCACTTGGCTGAACCACAACCTCAATGTTGTACAAATTGGATAATTGACTCGCTTGTGATGGAGTGAGCGGAACTCTTCTGTCAATGGGGATTTTTCCCTCTCTTACTAGGCCGATTTTCATACCCCCAAGTTACTTAAGTATGCTAAAAAATCGCACAGAATTCACGTATCTTTGCCCTCTTCAACGGGGTCGACTGGTTTTGACAGCAGGCCGAAGGTTGATGTAAGCATGTCGAGCGCTGAAGGGGCAGCTCGTTAATACACCGCTTCACTTTTTATAACTGGCGAAGATTCTTACGCTTTGGCCGCTTAATCTGACAGGATGTCGATTATGCTAATCCTACACCAGGTGTAGGAGCTGAACATCTCGCAAGAGCCCCTGTCCTGAGGCGCTTGATCACGAGGTGTGGAAAATTCAGGAATGCAATTGGTCTTTGCCTTGCGGACTAATTCAAGTTAAAAGGCTAAGCCATGATTGGGGTGCTTGTGCTCAGAGATTGGTCTAAAATATAATCACAAGCTAAACATGTAGAAAGCCTCAGGCTTCCTTGTTTGGACGCGGGTTCGATTCCCGCCGACTCCACTTGGTCATAATTAGAAAAAGTCAACCCAACAATGGGTTGGCTTTTTCTTTAGACAAAAACTAAGCTCACTTTTCCAATAATCAATTATTATACTAAGCTGTTGCAAAAACGATAGTATTACTATTATTTTTGCAAAGTTAAACAATTGTGATGCTTTAGCATTATTACCATATGAATGTTCTAAATATTTCCGTGAGCAACAAGCTCTATAATAAAAACCCAGAGGAGACAGACTTAGGTAAACGCATTCTGTCCAAGAGCATTGGTCTCATGGCCGAAATGGGTTATGAACATCTAACCTTTAAAAAAATAGGTGTCGCATTAGAAAGTACAGAAGCAAGTGTTTATAGATATTTTCAGAATAAACATCAGTTACTCGCATACCTTATTAATTGGTATTGGGGCTGGTTAGAGGTTAAAATGGCGCAAGAATTCATGATGCTCAATAGCCCTGAAGAGAAATTGAGACGTGCCATACAACTTCTGGTATTCCCCATGGATAAGGACGAACGCATACCACATATCAACGAAGGCACCCTTCAACGACTCGTAGTCGCGGAATATCCAAAAATCTATTTGACTAAGGAAGTAGATGCGGAAAATGAAGAGGGCTATTTCCTGGGCTACAAAAGAATTTGTGATACCCTAGGCAAATTGGCATTACAAATTAACCCTAAATACAAATACCCGCATAGCCTGTTTTCTACGGTTATTTCTGCAGCACAAAGCCAACAATTTTTTACCGAACACCTACCACGCTTATCAGACGCTACTTCTGGAAAAGAAGATATCGTTGATTTTCTAACCGAAATGACCCTTAACTCGATTCAAAACAAATGACCAAAAACCCTTTTCAAAAACTCTTAGGGATGCTCGTAGAAGATAAAAGAGACATCTTCTATTTGTATGCGTACTCCATATTTTATTCTCTTGTAACACTCACCTTGCCCTTAGGTATTCAAGCAATTATTGGTTTAATTCAAGCAGGAACTGTAAGTATAAATTGGATTATACTGAGTGCCATAGTCACTTTGGGGGTAATTGCTGGTGGCATTCTACAGGTGATGCAATTGAGTATAACAGAAATCATACAGCAAAGGATCTTTACACGCGCTGCTTTTGAATTCACCTACCGCATACCTAGATTCCAGTCTTCCAGTATCCGAGGAATGTATCCTCCAGAACTAATCAATAGATTTTTTGACACCTTAAATATTCAAAAAGGATTACCCAAATTACTCATGGACTTTAGTGCATCTGCGATTCAGATAATTATTGGTCTAATCCTTCTTAGCACCTACCATCCCTTCTTTATAACCTTTGGTGTAGGTCTAATTTTACTGCTTACTGCCATTCTGTATTTCACAGGACCAAGGGGGTTAGAAAGTAGTATTCAAGAGAGTACCTACAAGTATAAGGTTGCGCATTGGCTTAAGGAAATCGCAAGGACAATGGATACCTTCAAGCGTGCGGGACATACTGAACTGCCGTTAGAAAAGACTGACGGACTTGTTGAGCAATATTTAAAATTCAGAAAAAAACATTGGAAGGTGCTCATTTTCCAGTTTTCAAATATTGTAGCCTTTAAGGCATTAGTGACGCTAGGGCTATTAGTTATTGGTGGTCTTTTAGTTATTCAAAACGAAATCAATATTGGTCAATTTGTAGCCTCTGAAATTGTCATAATTCTAATTGTGAATTCCGCAGAAAAGTTGATTCTCACTATGGAGCCAATCTACGATGTACTGACTGCTGTAGAGAAAATAAGTTCCGTCACGGACATTCCGCTAGAAGAGGATCAGGGAGTAATCATGTTTGAAGATATTGATACAGGTATGGGTGCAAGCATTGAACTTCAAAACCTTATCTATACTTCTGAAGATGGTAAACGAGCAATACTTCATGACATAAACGCCACTATAAACTCTGGGGCTAGGGTGGTAATTACTGGGCCCAACGGTTCAGGTAAATCTACTTTACTTCGACTGCTATCTGCGCAATATGATGCAACTAGTGGAACCGTCAGTTACAACGGACAAACCGCAGGGAACTTAAATACCGCAGACCTGCGATATAATATTGGCGATTGCTTTTTGAGTGAAAATCTTTTTGAAGGCACATTGATGGAAAATATTACGTTGGGCCGTCCAGAGATTGAGCTAATAGATGTAGAGTGGGCAGTTCAAGGTCTTGGCCTAAAGGCATTCATCACTAGCCAACCGCTGGGTTATGAAACTCCCGTTGGACCCACTGCAACTCCACTATCAAGCTCCTTGGTGGAGCGGATTCTGCTCGCACGGGCAATCATTACAAGACCTAGATTCCTTCTTGTTGATGATGTCTTCCACTTATTTGATCCAAAAGATCGAAAAAAAATCGTGGACTTCATATGGGATGAAAAACAGCCGTGGACGCTAGTAGCGGCTTCCAACCTAACTATGGTATGCTCACACAGTACTCAAACCATTAAACTATAGATCATGCTGAATTTATCAAAACAAGTGATTTCAGGAAGGATTGATTTGGGTAGATATAAAAGTTTTCGCCAATTAGGCAATCCCTTTATTGGACCCAAAATTAAACGCAGGTTCACCATTTTAGCGCTTGTAAGTTTACTTGCATTGTTTTTGCCTTGGACGCAAAATATTAAAGGTAAAGGACAAGTTACCATGCTTAGGCCTGAACAAAGACCCAGTGAAATACAAGCTCAAATTGCTGGACAAGTTGCAGAATGGTATAAGCAAGAAGGGGAAATGGTAGTTGCGGGAGATACCATTGCACGATTGCAAGAAATTAAAAGCGAATATTTAGACCCCGAAGTCATTCTGCGTACCAAGGAACAAGTGGAGGCCAAAAGAGATGCTTTAAATGGTTATTCCTCTAAAGTCAGTGCACTGGAATCATTACTGGTTACTCTTAGAACCAACCAAGGCGTTAAAGCACAAAGTCTCAATTATCAAAAAAATGCCTCAACTGCTGCGGTAATAGCAGATAGCACGAATTATGTTGCGCAACAGAAGAATCTTGAGGTAGCCATAATGCAATCCAATCGCTATGAACAACTTCTAGAAAGCGGATTAAAATCTAATACGGAGGTTGAGCAATTCAGAATAAAACTTGCCCAACAAACGGCAAAAGCTGAACTAGCCTTAAGTAAGTGGGAAGCTGCGCAAAATAAACTTTTGGATATTTCACTAGAGCTGGCAAATAATGCCAATAACTACTTAGAAAAAATAGCGAAAACTCAAAGTGAATTAGCCACTGCCAAAAGTAATTTGGCTACTGCCCAAGGGGAATTATCGAAAGTTAAAACTAAACTAGCTTCACTTGAACTCAGAGCTGGATATTACTTCATAGTAGCGCCTCAAAGCGGAAAGCTTGCAAAAGTCAAAACTCAAGGGTTAGGTGAAACCGTTTCAGAAGGAACAGCGCTCGCCACGATTGTACCTTCTTCTTATGAATTGGCGGTAGAGCTAGACGTTAATCCTATTGATGTTCCATTGATTCATGAAGGTAGTAAAGTCATGTTCCAATTTGACGGCTGGCCAGCTATTGTCTTTAGAGGCTGGCCAAATACTAGTTACGGGACGTTCAACGGGGAGGTAGTAGCTGTGGACCAAGTAACCAATGAAAACGGTGCATATAGGATACTGGTGGCTCCAAGCGAAAAATGGCCGGAGAACTTAAGAGCTGGCACTGGCGCTAGAGGCATAGCCATGTTGAACAATGTTCCACTATGGTATGAAATATGGCGTCAATTAAATTCTTTTCCTCCAGACTTTTATCAGCCCAATTCAGCTAGTAACGATATGAGTAATCAGACGGTAAGCAAGAAATGATGAAAAACTGGTTCGTACTATTTTTACTTTTTTCAACCTCAGTTTTTAGTCAATCTCAAATTCAAGAATTAGACGCTGATCAATTTCTGCTATGGGTAGATCAAAATCATCCGATATTAAAAACTGTTCGTAATAAACTTCCTATTGCTCAAGCAGAATTACTCAAGGTTC
>PXYR01000019.1:5460-19492 GCA_003023665.1 Bacteroidota bacterium | reverse complement strand
AGTATTTATCGAGTCACAGTATGAGTTGGAATACAAGCTGGGTAAGGACAAATAGCGCGGTTGTTGTTTACGTGTATAATCCAACAAATTATCGCATCCTCCAAGTCGTTGAAGCGAGTATTGATTAAGGCTTCTTTATAAAGCCTAGGTTTCTCTTGAACCCGTCAAATCCTACTCTCCGCATGGCAGAACCTTTGGTGATTTCTTCCCATAATTCATGAGTGATTTCTTCCCAAGTTTCCCAGTCGTTATTTTGAATGGAATCGCGGATGTTGAAATCACCCTCACTATGCGGTGTGGAAAAACGATTCCAAGGGCAAACGTCCTGACAAATATCACAACCGTATACCCAATCCTCCATTTTTTCTTGATATTCACTAGGAAGAGCGCCTTTATATTCTATGGTTAAATAACTGATGCATTTATTGCTATCAACAACAGTTGGTGCCACGATTGCTGATGTGGGGCAGGCATCTATACAAGCTGTGCATGAACCACAATGATCAGTGGTTGGTCCATCGGGTTCCAGCTCAATATCCACAATTAGCGCACCAATGAAAAAAAAGCTACCTGAACCTTTACTAAGCAATAGACTGTGCTTACCTACCCAACCCAATCCACTTTTTCTAGCCCAAGCCCTATCCATTACTGGTGCACTATCAACAAATCCACGGCCACCTACCTCGCCTATTTCATCTTGAATGCACAATAACATTCGTTTCAGCTTTCCACGGATTACTTTATGGTAATCACGCCCATAGGCATATTTTGAAATCTTTGGCGCATCAGCTCTCTGCTCCTCATCCGGAAAATAATTTAATACTACACTAATGACAGATTTAGCGCCGGGCACGAGTTTCCTTGGATCTAAGCGCTCGTCAAAATGACGTTCCATCCAAGACATGGTTCCATGAAAGCCTGCATTGAGCCAATTTTCTAATCCGGTAGCTTCTTCCTCTAAAAATCCAGCGGCAGAAATTCCACAAGCGTCAAAACCTTGTTCTCTTGCAAGACGCTTAACAAGCTTAGAAGCCTCCGCCCTATTCATTAAAATAAAGTACCTGAAGTGCCTTTGTTCGGCCGGTTTAAACCTAAATGTGTATATGCTTTTTCAGTAACCATACGTCCACGAGGGGTGCGCAAAAGAAAGCCTTCTTTTATCAAATATGGCTCATAAACTTCTTCAATGGTTTCAGCCTGTTCGCCTATTGCCGTGCTCAACGTATTTAGACCAACTGGACCGCCTGCAAAATTGTCCACCAAAATGGTTAAAATTTTATTGTCCATTTCATCCAGCCCTTTGCTATCAACATTCAATGCATTTAATCCAAATTCTGCGATTTCTACATCTATGGTTCCATTACCTTTCACCATTGCAAAATCCCGAACTCTTCGCAATAAGGCGTTTGCTATTCTTGGCGTGCCCCTTGAACGACTAGCTACTCTGATACAAGCTTCATATTCGGCTGGAACCTGTAAAATTTCTGCGCTTCTCTCCACAATCGTTGTAAGTAACTCAACGTCGTAATATTCGAGTCTAGCATTTATTCCAAATCTCGCTCTTAAAGGCGCTGTCAATAATCCCGAACGGGTTGTAGCGCCAATAAGTGTAAATGGATTTAGACTAATTTGTACGCTTCTGGCACTGGGTCCAGAATCAATCATAATATCAATCTTGAAATCCTCCATGGCACTATACAAGTACTCTTCTATGACGGGCGAGAGTCTATGAATTTCATCAATAAAGAGTACATCATTAGCTTCTAGATTCGTAAGTAATCCTGCTAAATCTGATGGTTTATCCAAGACAGGACCAGAAGTAACTTTTATACCTACCGCCAACTCGTTGGCAAGTATATGACTTAACGTTGTCTTTCCTAGACCAGGAGGACCGTGAAGCAAAACATGATCCATGGCTTCATCTCTCATCTTTGCTGCCTCTACAAAGATTTTAAGATTCTCTAAAACCGCTGCTTGGCCCGTGAAGTCATCAAAACTTAAGGGCCTTAACTTCTTTTCAATCTCGCGCTCCGTATTGGTGAAGTGTTCGCTTGTAGGATCTAAGTGTTCGTTCATAATGCTACAAAATACCACAAAAAATCCCCTTACCTCACGGTAAGGGGATTTGAATTTTCCAATTAAATCGGTTTAGTGTCCACTCTCCTCTCCTTCTGCCAAAGGAACGTTTTGCGGAACAAAATCTTCTTCAGCACCTGGCTTGGAATAATCGTAAGCCCAACGGTGTACCACTGGGATATCACCTGGCCAGTTTCCGTGCATGTGTTCTACTGGAGTAGTCCATTCTAATGAATTCCCTCTCCAAGGATTCTGCTTTGCTTTAGGACCTCTCCAAATACTGTAGAAGAAGTTAAATATGAATATTAGCTGCGCAGCACCACCAATAATAGCAAAGTAGGTAATAAGCACATTGATATCTGCTAGATTATCAAACATTGGGAAGGCAGTATTACTATAATAACGTCGTGGTAGCCCTGCCATACCTAAAAAGTGCATTGGAAAGAAAACGCCGTACGCCGTGATGAACGTCAACCAAAAGTGAGCATAACCCATGGATTTATTCATCATTCTACCATACATTTTAGGGAACCAATGATAGACACCGGCAAACATTCCGTAAATCGCACTCAGACCCATCACAATATGGAAGTGAGCAACGACAAAGTAGGTGTCGTGCACATTGATGTCTAGAGCAGAATCACCAAGAATGACACCAGTTAAACCACCGGTTACGAAGGTACTAACTAGGGCAATTGAGAATAACATTGCTGGAGTGAATTGAATGTTACCCTTCCAAAGAGTGGTAATATAGTTGAATGCTTTTACCGCTGACGGAATAGCAATCAATAATGTTGTAAAAGTAAATACAGAACCTAAGAAAGGATTCATCCCTGTAACGAACATGTGGTGTCCCCAAACAATAAAACTCAGAAATGCAATAGCCAAAATTGAACCGACCATTGCCCTGTAACCGAAAATAGGCTTGCGGGAATTTGTTGCAATTACTTCAGATGAAATTCCAAGAGCTGGTAAAAGGATAATGTAAACTTCAGGGTGACCTAAGAACCAAAATAAGTGCTGGTACAATACTGGTGAACCCCCACTGTAGCTGAGGACTTCACCTCCAATAAATATATCACTCAGGTAGAAGGATGTCCCTAACAAACGGTCAAACATCAATAACAGTGCTGCACTCAATAGAACAGGGAATGATAATACTCCTAATATAGCGGTTACCAAGAATGCCCAGATAGTTAAAGGAAGACGAGTCATGCTCATGCCCTTTGTACGCATATTAATCACCGTAACTATGTAGTTCAAAGAACCAAGTAGAGACCCGACTATAAATAAAGTCATAGATATTAGCCATAATGTCATACCTGCGCCTGAACCAGGCATAGCTTGAGGCAATGCTGATAATGGAGGGTAAACCGTCCAACCTGAGGCTGCTGGCCCAGCTTCCACAAATAAGGAAACCACCATAATCACCGAACTCAAAAAGAAGAACCAATAAGACAAGGCATTCATGAAACCTGATGCCATATCACGCGCTCCAATTTGCAATGGAATTAGAAGGTTTGAAAATGTACCCGATAAACCAGCCGTCAATACAAAGAAAACCATAATGGTTCCGTGTATGGTTACGAGTGCCAAATACATATTTGGATCCATAACACCGTCCGGTGCCCACTTTCCTAAGAAAAATTCAAGGATAGGAAAGCTCTGTTCCGGATATGCAATTTCCAAACGGAAAAGCATGGACATCATCACACCGATGATTCCCATGAACATACCCGTAATTAAAAACTGTTTACCAATCATCTTGTGGTCCATCGTAAAGATGTACTTCGTGAAGAAGTTCTCCTCATGATGATGTTCCATCAAATGATCTTGGAAGTGATTGTTTTTTTCTGTCGTTGTAGTTGACATAGCTTAATCTTTATTACCTCTATTTACAAAGTTTCGGCGACGGTTTTTTGTTCTTTCAACCAAGCGTCAAATTCGTCTTGGGTTTCCACTATGATGTCCATTTGCATATTGTAGTGTGCTGCACCGCAAATTTTATTACACAATAGCACGTAATTAAATTCCCAAATGTCTTCACCTTTGGCTTTTCTAATCTCATTTACCTCCTCTACATGTGCCTTGACATCCTTATTCTGGCGAATTTCCGCAGTTGTAATGGTTGGTGTAAACTGAAAATTAGTTACCGAACCAGGAACACAATTCATTTGTGCACGGAAGTGAGGGAAATATGCTGAGTGTATAACGTCTTGAGCACGGAATACAAATTGTATTGGCTTTCCAACAGGCAAGTGTAACTCTTTAGCTACTATATCATCTGCAGAAGCTGGATCTTGAGTATCAACACCCAAAATATTTGCTCCGGCAATTTCATGCACAGTTGCATAGCCTAATTCGTTATCACCACCACTGTAGCGAACGGTCCAATTAAATTGTTGGGCATAGACCTCAACTAAAATGGGCTCCTCTTCGTTTTCTGGCATCATTAAGGTGCTCCAAACATTTAGACCCCAAATAATAAGTACTGCCAAAGCCAGTGCGGGAACTACTGTCCAGAACAATTCTAAGCGATTGTTGTGCTCGAAATACGTTGCCTTTGTGCCTTTCTTGCCTCTGTATTTGTATGCAAAATAGAATAGAATTGGCTGGACAATAAAGAATACGATATTGATAATCAGCATACTTAAATTCCATAAACTATCTATTTCTGCACCATGAGCAGATGAAGGTTCAGGTAAAGAAAGTCTTCCCCAAGCCACATACATAACCAGAACACTAATAACAAAACCAAATCCGACTAATAACATCAATCGTCCTTGTGTATTATTATCCTTTGGGCCTACTTCGTTATCCTTACCCTTCTGAATCTCGGAAGAGATTTCAGAAATTCTCATAACCTGAACTAGTGTTAGAATTACTAGAACAATTAAAACTATGATGGAAATTGCACTCATTATCTAGTGTCTTTTCTAATTATTGATGGAAGTTTTTAGACTCCGTAAGCATTGGGTGATTCTTGTGCATTAATGGCGCTTTAGCCACAGAAGACAGAACTACATATATGTACAGACCCGCAAAAAATAAAATTGGACCTAACTCCAATAATCCAAAACCGTAATGGTCTCCAACAGTACCAGGCATAATCATCACATAGTGATCCATGTAATGCCCTACTAGAACGAATATAGCGGCCATTACTACTGTCCCTGGTACTCGCTTTGCAGGTCTACTGAGAACTGCCAATACCGGAAGTATAAAATTCAATGAAAGCATTGTAAAGAAAGGCACTTTGTATTGTTCAAACCTTTGCATGTAGTAGGTCACTTCTTCAGGAATATTTGCATACCAAATAAGAACGAATTGAGAGAACCACAGATAAGTCCAGAATACCGAGAACGCAAACATAAACTTCCCTAAATCATGCAAGTGATTTTCATTAATCCACTCCATGTGACCTTGACCTTTCAAGTACAGAGTTAATAAAATGAGTGCTGCAAAAGAACTCACGAACATACCTGCGAACGTGTACCATCCAAATAAGGTAGAGAACCAGTGCGTATCAATAGACATGATTAAATCCCATGCGCTTGTTGAAGAAGTTACTGCATAAAAAACTGTAAAGGCTGCAGCTATTCCTCTGTTCTTTTTCCACATTGCTGCTCCATCACCTGAATCAGACAATAAGGAATATTTACGGAGCATCTTAGCCGCCCATATCCATCCTCCTATGTAAACAAGAATCCGAATCGTAAAGAAAGTCGGGTTTAAGAAACCACGTTTTCCAGCGATGATAGCATCGTAATTCTCGTGCCCTTTGATATGAATACCTTCAACCATCCAGTGGAACATGTGGTGAACATGACCAAAACCTAGGAAGGCTATGATTGCAATAACAATTAACGGAACCACTATAGCAAAAGATTGAGCCTCCATAAGTCTTAATAGACCTGCGGACCATCCTGCTTGAGCAACATATTGAATACCTAAAAAGAATAATTGGCCCAAACCTAATCCGAGGAAAAATATTGCCGCTACGTAAATCGCAGACCATGGTCTATTTGCAATTTGATGTGCTGCATGTTCTGCATGCGCATCATGACCATGCTCAGCATGTGTATCGTGACCGTGCTCAGCATGCGCATCATGACCGTGCTCAGCATCTACATTATCTGACTCATAGGTCGATTCTATCATGGAAGCATGTGCCTCACCAGGATAATCATGTGTCTCATCAGCGTGATCATCATGGGCGTGATTATCATGATCTGCAGATTGGTGTGAAGACTCGATCATGTCGGCATGCGCCTCTCCTGGATACGCGTCGTGCGATTCTTCAGCATGAGCTTCTTCATGTCCGTGTCCCGCATCGTGTGATGACGAGCCATTTAAGGCAAATCCTACAACCCAAAGGATAACACCAACTACCGTTAGTGCGATTGCCAATTGCTTTGTTTTTGTTTTAAACTCAAACATTCTACTTTGCGGTTTTATTCTTGATCAGCTCTTAATTTCACAACGTATCGAACAATTTTCCATCGTTCATCATAAGTAAGTTGTGAGGCATGTGAACCCATTATTCCTTTACCGTGCATAATGACATGGTACATGGAACCAGGCGTAATATCTGGTAATCTTGAAGCAGCGTAAGAAGGTACTCCTAAGATTTTCTCTTGCATTACCAAGGGGCCGTTTCCGTCTCCCTTCTCACCATGGCAGTGATCACAAAAAATATTGTACAACTCCTTACCCTCAGCGAGCATTGCCTCAGAGTCAAATTCAGCAGGCATTGCTAACATAGTACGTGCCGCTTCATAACCTTCGTTACTATTAGCATATTCGTAAGGATGGTATCCTCTAGGCACAGTTCCTTCAACGGGAAGTTGTGCACTCAGACCATTTGCAAAAAGTGCAGAGGGCTCGTACGTTTCAAATGAGGGACTTTGATACATGTCATCCATGTATGTATATCCTGGAGTGGATTTATCGAAGTTACAGCTCGCAACTACTGCGGAAACTATAAGCACTATGATGGTAGTCGTTCTTTTCATCTTATGCTTCGACTTTTGAAATTTCAAGAGCACCCAATTCTTGGAGCTTCTTAGTTAAATCTGTCTCTTTTCCTTCTAACTCAACCTCCATTAAAAAGTGGTCGTCGGTTGTACGCGGATCAGGATTCTGAGCTTTAGCGCCTGGATATAACTTGTTAACCGCGAAGTATGACCAACACATTAAGTGAGCTGCAAAGAATACCGTTAATTCAAACATTACCGGAACAAACGCAGGCATGTTTAAAAACCAATATGCATTCGGCTTTCCTCCAATGTTCTGAGGCCAATCTGCAGTCATTGTATAATATGTCAACCATGAAGCAAAAAACAATCCAGCCAAACCATAGAAGAATGCTGCAGTACTTAGGCGCGTTCTTTCTAGACCCATAGCTTCATCTAAACCATGAATGGGAAATGGAGAGTATACTTCACTAACGTGATATCCGCTTGAACGGAGGTCTTTAACCGCATCTAAAACAACGTCATCGTCGTTGAATAGCGCGCGTACGATTGGATTATGTTTAGTGTGCCCCATGATCGTCGTGGTGTTTTTTGAAGTTTTCGCCTGAAGACTTCAGAATAGTTTTCAATTCTGCTTGTGCAATTACTGGGAAGGTTCTTGCGTACAATAGGAAGAGTACGAAGAAGAAGCCAATAGTTCCAATGTAAATACCTATATCAACAAAAGTTGGAGAGAACATAGACCATGAAGATGGCAAGTAATCTCTGTGTATGGAGGTTACAATAATTACAAATCGTTCGAACCACATACCAATATTTACAACAATGGAAATGACAAACGTAAAAATCAAGTTAGTACGTAATTTTTTCGACCACATGAATTGTGGAGAGAATACATTACAAGTCATCATTGCCCAATATGCCCACCAGTAAGGCCCTGTGGCCCTATTTAAGAAGGCATATTGCTCGTATTCTACTCCAGAATACCATGCAATAAATAGCTCAGTGATGTAGGCAACACCAACAATTGAGCCTGTAACCATAATTACAATATTCATCATCTCAATATGTTCGATGTTAATGTAATCTTCCATTTTGAAGATTTTGCGAACAATTAAGAGAAGGGTTTGTACCATAGCAAAACCCGAAAAGATTGCACCTGCAACAAAGTAAGGCGGGAATATCGTAGTATGCCATCCAGGGATTACGGATGTAGCAAAGTCAAAGGATACAATAGTATGCACAGATAATACAAGTGGTGTAGCAAGACCTGCTAGGACTAATGAAACTTCTTCAAAACGCTGCCAGTGCTTCGCCTTACCGCCCCAGCCAAATGATAATATTTTATAGATATGCTTCTGCACTGGGTTAATTGCTCGGTCACGTATCATGGCGAAATCCGGAATCAAACCAACGTACCAGAAAACGGTACTTACAGTTAGATACGTAGAAATTGCGAACACATCCCAAAGAAGAGGGGAATTAAAGTTTACCCATAGGGAACCAAATTGATTAGGAATAGGCATTACCCAATAAGCCATCCAGATACGCCCCATGTGTATGAGCGGGAATAAACCGGCTTGGATTACAGAGAAAATAGTCATTGCCTCCGCAGAGCGATTTATGGCCATTCTCCACTTTTGACGAAAGAGAAGAAGTACCGCTGAAATTAGGGTACCCGCATGACCAATACCTACCCACCAAACAAAGTTGGTAATGTCCCAAGCCCAATCAACCGTTTTATTAAGTCCCCAGACACCGATACCGGTACCTATAGTATATAGAATACATCCTATTCCCCAAAGGAACATAACAAATGCTATAGAGAAGGCTATCCACCACGCACGTGGTGCTTTTGACTCTACTGGTTTCGCTATATCATTGGTAATGTCTTTGTAAGACTTATCTCCAAGAATGAGCGGATTTCTAACAGGCGATTCGTAATGCATGTCGCTTTCTTATTTATTAGGCTCTGTTTCTAACTTTCGTCTGGTAGAATACACTAGGTTGTGTACCTACTTCCTCCAACAAGTGGTATGCTCTTCCTTCTTGCTTAAGGTGGCTTACTTCACTTTCAGGGTTGTTGACATCTCCAAATACAATTGCATTCGAACCACAAGCCTGAGCACAAGCTGTGGTGAATTCTCCATCTGTCAACATTCTACCGTCTTTCTTCGCTTCTAGTTTACCCAACTGAATACGTTGGATACACAAAGAACATTTCTCTATCACACCACGTGCTCTAACAGTCACGTCTGGGTTTAGTACCATTCTACCGTAATCATCTTGTGATGGATTTACATCTGCAAACTTTTCGTTGCCTTTGTAATTGAACCAGTTGAATCTACGCACTTTGTATGGACAGTTGTTCGCACAGTATCTAGTACCTATACATCTGTTATACGCCATGTGATTTAGACCTTCTCTTGAGTGTACTGTAGCTCCAACAGGACAAACAGTTTCACAAGGAGCGTGGTTACAGTGTTGACACATTACAGGTTGAAAGACTACGTCAGGACTTTCAGAAGGAATCTCCATCTTCGCATATTTCTCAATAGCGCCAATGCCGTTTTCATCTGCAAGTTCTGGTGTCATTTCTGATGAGTAATAGCGATCTATTCTCAACCAGTGCATATCTCTATGACGTCGAACTTCATCTTTACCAACAACAGGCACATTGTTTTCTAGTGAACAAGCCACAACACAAGCACCACAACCAGTACATGAATTCAAATCAATGGACATGTTCCACATGTGCGAAGTTTCGTGATCGTGGTCATCCCAAAGATTAGCGTCAAATGAGCTCAGAGGACCTTTGTAGGATTCAAAAGTTGGTTTCTCATTCCACTCTTCATGGCTAACGTTCATGAACGTTGGAAGAGAAATCTCATTAACAATCTTGCGTCCCATCATGGTGTGAGCCAATTGAACGGAAGCAAATCCGTGCTCGACTTCTGAAGCAGCAGCTGTCACTTGACCACTGATTGCCTGAGTAGAAGGAAGTAATTCAAATGCATTTACACCTACGTTATTTCCTACCTTACCTACTGCAGTGCGACCAAACCCAACAGCTAAACCAAGCGTTCCCTTTGTCTGACCAGGCTGAATCCAAACGGGTACATTTTCCAAAGGATTGCCATCTACGGTAATGTTCAATGTATTACCGGTCATAGCTCCGTTAGATTCAGGAGCAACTTCAATACCTAATTCTACAGCATCAGCAGCAGACATTACAATATAGTTGTCCCAAGAAAGACGAGAAATTGGATCCGGCAATTCGTAAGTCCAAGGGTTATTTGCATTTTCACCTGCCCCCATACCTGTCTTTGTGTAGGTATAGAATTCTAATCCAGACTGTGGCTTCATTACATTGATTCCGCTAACGTCTATCATACCGGCATCCATGGAACCATTCATACTTACCTCAGCAACTGCTGTTGAAGAATATCCATCGTGAAGTAAACCATTCCATGATATTGAACCTGCATGTAATGCTGCGCTTTCTTGGATCAGCGTCTTAGCACTTTCTGAACCTCCTGCTAGAGCATTGACTATTTCCACAGCACTTTTGCTGTCAAATAGGGGACTTATTGTTGGTTGTCCGACTGCATAATGACCATCAACTGCACTGAAGTCAGACCAAGATTCTAAATAGTGACTTACCGGTAAGGCTACCTTAGCCGAAGAAGCCGTTTCATCCTCACGATCAGCAATTGCAACAATACTAAGGCCGCTGAAGTCTGTACTTGGCATTTGATAAGAAGGATTCACTCCTAAAGTAACCACAGTATCTACATTACCTATTTTCACATCAGCCAAAAAAGCTGAAACAGACTCATCATTACCGTTTGAAGTATAAACAAACTTAGATGTATTGAATGCCTTGGAGTTTAGCGCTAAATTGATTGCTAACGTCAGGCGTTCTGCGTTTTTCGTGTTCAGACCGTTTAAAACAACTGCACTCGAACCTGCTGCCAATAATTCACTCGCCGCCATATCCACATTTGTTAGGATATCGTCGCGAAGAGCAGGCGCATTTACAGCAATCAAACCAGCAGAAGAGGCTACCTTATTGTAGATGTGGGCCAAAATAGACTCGTATTCGCTGACGCGTGCCTTAATTCTAACATCCGCGTTAGAACCTGAAAGCGTTAATCCAGCTTCAGCCTGTATATGCTTCAACATACCTTCACTTGGCTTTCTGCGATCCGCATAGGCTGCCATTAAATTTTGTCCACCCCAATCACCTAAAAAATCTGCACCTATTGCGAAAACAGTTGACGCATTTTCAAGATCTATAGTTGGTAAACCGCGCTTTCCTGTGAAGCCTTCGTAAACATCTAATCGATTACTAACACTAACAGGGTCCACACAAATATGACGAATTCCCAGTTTTGCTATAGCCGTTTTCAATGCTGGACTAATCACAGAAGATGTAAGCAATACTGACTTATCTGTAAGTAGCGTTTTAGCAGTGGCCATAGCATCGCTCCACGAAGCATCTGCACCGCTCACTTTGGGACCTCTCAATCGTGCGCCATCGTAAAGACTTAAAACTGATGCCTGCGTACGAGCATTGGTTACGTTGTTAAAAGGAGCTTCTAAATTTGGTTCAACTTTGATTGGACGACCCTCTCTTGTTTTAACCAAAATGGAGGCATAATCCATTCCGTCATACATTGACGTCGCATAATAAGAAGGTAAACCTGGCGTAAGACTATCTGGCTTAACAACATAAGGTATGCTTTCTACTATAGGTGCTTCACACGCAGCAAGAGTTGCTGCTGCTGTTGAGAAGCCCATGAACTTTAAAAAATCTCTGCGCGATGTTTCACTTTCAGCTACCTCTTCATTACCAAGAAATTCTGCGCTTGAAATGTCATTTGCAAATTCATTTTGCGCAAGCTTTTCTGTGAGTTCTGGATTGGACTGTTCTTCAATCCCTCTCCAATATTTATTGTTCTCAGTCATTCTTACTTCTCAAATTAGTAGTGACACTTTCCACACTCCAAACCACCAATCTTTTCAGCTGTGATTTTTTCTCCGTGGTACTTTTCAGTTAGTTCTTCGTGGAAGTCCTGGTAGTAACCGTTTTTCTCAAACTGAACCTCTGTTTCGCGGTGACAGTTAATACACCAACCCATGGTCAATTCAGAGTACTGATACATTTCCTCCATTGTTTCTACTGGACCATGGCATTCTTGACACTCCAATTGACCGGCATTTACATGCTGACTGTGGTTAAAATAGGCCAAGTCTGGAAGGTTGTGAATACGCACCCATTTGATAGGTTGCTGCTCATAATCTTCAATATATTGTCTCTCTTCTGCATCCCAACCTATGGCGGCATAGATTTTGGAAATTTCAGGAGAACGCTCGCCGTCGTATTTTAAATTACCCGCGTCGTCTTTAATTTCTGTTCCGTCCACATACATGTGACAATTCATACACACATTGGCAGAAGGAATACCTGAATGCTTGGAATGACGTGCAGAACTGTGGCAATAATTACAATCAATTTGATTTTCTCCTGCGTGAAGTGCATGAGAGAAGGCTATTGGTTGTTCAGGCTGGTAATTCTGTTCTACACCTACACCCATCAAAAACCAATACAATTGATTCAAGAAGGCGACTGTCACTACAATTGTGGCAACTGTAACAAATCCTTTGTTGTTGATTAACCTTCCCCAAAACCATCCAGCTTCATCTAGTATGGAAACGGGGTCTTCACCATTAACGAGACGAAGCGTATTCTTCATTCTTGCCAAAAGCGAGACCATCACAAACAGCAATAATCCTAAACCAATGGTTATTTGCATTGAATAATCTTTGCTTTCTGCCATCTGGCTTGGTCCATTCCCGTCCTTGGTAATGACAGGTTTTGGATCACCATCAATAGTATACTGAAGGATATCAAAAATATCCTGATCACTTAGTGCTGGAAAAGCACTCATCACAGAACCATTGTACTCTTCAAATATGGCTATAGCATCTTCATCACCGGAGGCACGTAATTCGGCGTTATTCCGAATCCACTTAAGCAACCAATCTTCAGAATACTTATCAGTAACTCCGACTAATGCTGGGCCGATTAATTTTTTGTCGAGCTTATGACAACTCGCGCAATTCTGTTTGAAGAGTTTTCTTCCGTTTTTCGCATCACCCTCAAAGGCCTGTGCGACAGAAGAGAAGAGCATGAGTGCTACCACTGCAATCAGTGACGCAAATCTCTTGAGTTTTGAAGTAGTGTACATATACGGCTTTATATAGCTATTCACTGTGGCGCAAAAATAAGGTACAGACCTATAAAAACACTTCTAACTGAGTCTAATTTTCAATTTAAATTGATTCTAAATAAACGTTTTTCATGAACTAGAAAAACAGCTTGTCAATAATGAGAATTGAAGTTACTTTTTTTTACGACTTTTGGTATTATGAAAATACTAGTATTCGCTATAATAATTGGGTGCTGTGGGTCTTTATCTGCGAGGAATTTTGAGCCGAATTCAATGATGAATCATGAAGACACACTCAACATCCCCATGGATTTAGACAGCGCTTACGCGCATTATACAAATGAAATGAAAAGTCCTTTATTTGAAGGGTATACTATTCAGGTTTTCAGCGGTGATAGAAGCGGTGCCAATTCCGTGCGTGCCAACATTATTTCCTTAGGAGCAGAGGAGGAAGCTAGAATAGTTTATCGAGAACCAAACTTTAAAATTCACGTAGGGTCTTATCCGGATATGAGTACTGCTGAAAGAGCGCTTGTAAGTTGGAAATCCTCTTTTCCAGATGCATTTGTTTTAAAAACCTTGGTACCGTGGTATCCGATTACTCTCGAAAACCGTTCTGCTCCTTCAGATACTGCAGGCAACGAACCTTGACATTGGATTGAATATTACCGTAATAAAGATTGATATCTCCTCGGTGATAATCCTTTGTTCTGAGAAGCGCACTTCCTGGAAATTTTGGACGTT
>PXYR01000019.1:0-5020 GCA_003023665.1 Bacteroidota bacterium | reverse complement strand
GCAATATCATAAGACCTTTTTGTGATTGGATTAGGAGCAACGTTGTAAACTTGATAGGCACTTTGACGGTAAGCTGGAGAAAAAACAAATCCGGCCACATTGAATGCGGTGCTCTGAAAAGTTACAGGGGTTTCAAAAAGAGATTTCTCTTGGTCAATGGAAGGGTTTAAATTCCAAGATCCTTTTTTTTCTGGAAAGTATACCGTAGGGCTCACAAAGAAGACTGGAACATCAAATTGATTAATTCGTTCACCAGTGTAAGAAGAATCAGATAAGTCCATCTTTTCTGGATGAGCTATCCAATAATCAATATTAGAATAGTCGGGTGGCGGTAGTTCAGTTTCTATTAAATCTAAACTAAGTCCACAGCTAGCCAAGGCCAAAAAGGAAAGCGTGACTATTTTATTCATGGGTTTTAATTGAAGCTTTTTCCTTAATAATCTCTGCCAATTGGAAGGCTGGGATTACTCCACTTTGCCGCCATAGCATTTGGCCCGACTGAAAAAGAGCCAAAGTAGGCACCCCTTGGACATTTAACGCTTGACTGAGTTCTTGATTTTTGTCTACATCGACCTTAATAATTCGAACAGAATCGCCCAACTGTTCATTGAGGTCTTTCAAAATAGGAGGCATCATTTTACACGGCCCACACCATTCTGCAAAGAAGTCTATAAGCGTGGGCGTATCACTGGCTATAATTTCTTTAAAACTCGCCATTTACTTTGCTACAGGTTTACCTCTTTTGGACCATGCGCCGATACCTCCTTCAAGGTTATACACTGCATAAAAACCCATCGCTTTCATTTGTTTTGCTGCCTTACCTGAACGATTGCCACTTCTGCAATAAATTAAAACAGGTTGTTCTCTATCTAGTTTGTCTAGTGCATCAGAAAAATCATCACGGTAAAAATCAATTTGTTGAGCGCCTTGGAGATGGCCTTGAGCAAATTCATTATTAGTCCTAACATCTAGCAGCAGCCCGTTGGGAATTGTATCCATAATCAGCTCAAAATCAGCCACATTGACATCAATATTTACTACTTCTTTTGGTGCATTTTGAGCTTGACACCCAGCAGTTGCCATTCCCAAAACAAGCAACAGGCTCTTTATAGGCCAGCCCATTACATTAATTCTATTAATACATCAGATGCTCCCATACCGTTCATGCCGTCGGTAATGCCCTTAGCTTCTAAAAAGGCCAAAGCCTTGCCGGAACGAACACCGGAACGACAGAACAAAACTAATGGACGGGGCATATCTCTGAATTCTTCCCAACGCTCTGGGATGTCATCTAATGGAATATTAACAGCGCCCGGTACAGATTCCATAGCTACCTCTTCAGATGTTCTCACATCTACTAGGCTCACATTTTCATGATTGATTGCTTCGTTGATTGTCATCGACTTTATTTTTAAAGCAGCAAAGTTACAATTGTCCTTTCGCAATAAGGTGCGATATCTGTCACGATTACCAAATAGTGATTTCTTCGCCCAAAGGCTTCAGATTATCACCGTCTTCACAACCAAACGCATTTCTAAATTCGGGCATATTGCTCACGGTTCCAGATACACGGAATTGGGCGGGGCTATGAGGGTCTGTTGTTACTTGATTTTTAAAGTATTCATCTCTCCCATTACTCTGCCATACTTGTGCCCAGCCTAGAAAAACTCTTTGCTCGTCTGTAAAGCCATCAATAGGCTCTACATCTTTGGTTCCTTTCCAATTCTTGTAGGCGTAATATGCTAGGGTTAAGCCACCTAAGTCGGCAATATTTTCTCCTAAAGTTAAACGACCATTAACCTGCACGCCTGGTAATACTTCGTAAGACGAATATTGATCAGCTAATTGTTTGGTTAGTGTATCAAATCGGGCCTTGTCCTGTGCAGTCCACCAATTTTCTAGGTTACCATCTGGGCCGTATTTAGACCCTTGGTCGTCAAATCCATGAGAGAATTCGTGACCAATAACACCACCGATAGCGCCGTAATTAATTGCTGCATCCGCCTTAGGATTATAAAACGGTGGCTGTAGAATTCCTGCTGGGAAAACAACTTCGTTATTCAATGGATTGTAATAGGCGTTTACAATATGTGCACCCATACCCCACTCGCTCTTATCTACTGGCTCATCTATCTTCGCCAAGTTCTTTGCAGTAAAATACTTAGACATGTTTTTCATGTTAGCAAAAAAACTTTCTCTATCAATTTCAAGATCGCTCACATCCTCCCACTTGTTTGGATAACCAATTTTATAGGTAAATGCATCCAGTTTTATTCGTGCTTTTTCCTTGGTTTCATTGGACATCCAGGTTAATTGATCAATGCGTCCACGAAAAGCTTCTCGCAAATCCTCTACCATCTGTTCAACCTCTTCCTTGTGCTCTTTTGGAAAGAATCGATCCGCGTAGAGGTGTCCAACCTGTTGACCAAGCATACCCGTTGACCCTTGAACACGCTTCCATCTTGGATTCATTTTGGGTTTTCCCCTTAAGGTCTTCTGATAGAATTCAAAAGATGCAATTTCTAAAGCATCATTTAATGATCCTGAAGCCCCCCTTATGATGTGCCATTTATGATACTGTTTCCAAGTTTCCAGAGAAAATTCTTTAGACTCCATCCTTGAAAAATATTCCGGTGCACTATTGATTACCCCTCTATCCTGAAGCCCCAATTCATTCATGTATTGGGTGATTGGTAAAGACGGGCATAACTCCTGCCATTCACTTATGGTCATTGGGTTATACCGTTTCTCTGCATCTCGCATTTCTACGCGTGACTTCATAGATTCTGCCAAAGCATATTCCAAGGCATACACGGCGTTTTCATCAATAGAAATTCCAGTGAGTTCTGCCATGGTCGCAATATGATTTCTATATGCTTCTTGAATACCCATACTTTCCTCATCATTGCGCAGGTAGTATTCTCTATCGGGAAGTCCAATACCGCCTTGTCCTACGTAAAGAGCATGCGCTTTGGAATTTTTAGCATCTGTTCTCACGTAGGCATTCACTGGTGCGCTCACCCCATAGAATTTATTCTGGGCCATTAGTACAAAAAGTTCCTCTAAGGAATTGATACCATCAACCTCAACTAAAAAGGGGGTTAATTCACTTGTTCCTCTTTCATTTCTTGCCACGCTATCCATACCGGATGCAACCAAATCACCAATCAATTGCTCATCTGAACCTTTTGAATAGGCTCCTGCAGCAACTTCGTTAAATAAATCCTTCAATCGTTGTTTATTGGTTTCGCGAAGCTTATTGAATTCTCCCCAACGCACCTCTGTCTCGGGTATGGGATTAGCCTCCCGCCAGCCGCCAGAGGTATATTGAAAGAAATCATCACAAGCATGTACATTGGTGTCCAAATGCTCCAGTGGAAATGCCGACGATAGTTGAGCGGTTTGATTTGGTGACTGCGAACACGAAACAATGCAGCCTAAAATGAGTAGAGCGAATAATTTTTTCATTTGATAGGTTTTTTTATGCTTTTCGCACCCAAGTCTTAAAAGTGAATGAAAATTGGTGATTTTCATCCGTTGGGTGGTAATGCTGTGAAATTAATTCAAAATTGGCAGTATTAAAAGTTGGAAAGTAGGCATCACCGTCAAATGCGGCATGCACTTCTGTTATTTCTAATACATCAATCATTGGCATAGACAAAGCATAAATCTGAGCACCGCCAACGATATATACCTCTTCCTCTGCTTTTGCTATTTGAATAGCCTCTTCAAGGCTATGGGTAACCTCCGCGCCTTTTGCAACAAAATCTTTTTTTCGCGTGATAACTATGTGTCTTCGATTAGGTAAAGGTCGACCACCTAGGCTGTCCCAGGTTTTACGTCCCATGATGATTGTCTTTCCCGCCGTATGACTTTTGAAATGCTTAAGATCGTCTGGCAAGTGCCAAATGAGGTCGTTATTTTTGCCAATTACCCTGTTTTCTGCGTAGGCCACAATTGCTTTTAAAATCATACCGCAACTTTTCCTGGAATATGTGGATGTGGGTCGTAACCTTCTATTTCAAAATCTTCGTACTTAAACTCAAAGATGGATGAAACCTCTTTGTTCATTTTTAGATTCGGCAAGGATCTAAAATCGCGAGACAATTGCAGCTTAACTTGATCAATATGATTATTGTAAATATGTGCGTCACCAAGGGTATGTACAAAATCACCTACCTCTAATCCACATACTTGAGCAACCATATGAACTAAAAAAGCATAAGAAGCAATGTTAAAAGGAACGCCCAAGAAAATATCAGCACTGCGTTGGTACAATTGACAACTCAACTTCCCGTCAGCAACGTAGAATTGGAAGAATGCATGACACGGTGGCAACGCCATTTGGTCAACATACCCAACGTTCCATGCGTTAACAATAATGCGTCTGCTATTGGGGTTATTTTTTATTTGGTCTATAACTTGACTAATCTGATCAATACTTCCGCCATCAGGTGCAGGCCATGACCGCCATTGGTACCCGTACACTGGACCTAATTCTCCCCATTTTTTCGCAAAATCACTGTCGGTAGCGACTCTCGCTGCAAAATCACGAATGTCTTCTCCTTTAAAATCCTTTGATTTAGAGTAGGCAGCATAGGGCCAATCGTCCCAAATCCGCACCTTGTTTTGAGCTAGATACTCAATGTTGGTAGAACCCTGAAGGAACCAAAGAAGCTCGTGAAGTATACTTTTAATATGAACTTTTTTTGTGGTCAACAAAGGGAAACCATCTTGCAAATTAAAGCGCATTTGATGCCCAAAAACGCTCTTTGTTCCTGTACCTGTGCGGTCTCCTTTTTGGATGCCTTCTTCAAGTACTCTTTTGACTAAATCATGGTATTGCTGCATGTAACAAATATGCTTTTTACTTGGTTAGCGAACACGCTTTGAACAGGGTTGTTTTCCACGGGAAATGAACAAAAAAAAGCCCACCTATAAAAGGCGGGCTTTGTGTGCCCCGGGCCGGGGTCGAACCGGCACGGACATTACTGTCCACAGGATTTTAAGTCCGGCGTGT